>JAVVPO010000008.1:0-52805 GCA_036655715.1 Cellulosilyticaceae bacterium
ACAACCTAGTGTATAGAATGCTGCTTTTTTCAATTTCACACCTCTTTCATGTTGACAATTATAAACTGTGCATATATTATACAAGTAATAGAATCAAGGAGGAATTATATATGACATCAATAAACATTTGCCTTAACTCAATAGAAAAAGTAAAATCTTTTGTTAATTTAATTAGTAAGTATGACGGAGACTTTGATTTAACTTCAGGAAGATACGTGATTGATGCAAAATCCATCATGGGGATCTTTAGCCTTGACCTTAGCAAACCACTCAAATTAGAAATTCATGATAATGCATCTAGCCAAGAACTCCTAGAAAACTTAAAAGAATTTTCTCACGTTGAATAAATTTCTTAATAGTGTAAAAGTCCATATTCATGGACTTTTACACTATATTTTTATTACTTCTGTTTCCGCGATAGATTTTACTATCATCTCTTCTAGACAATCTGCAAGATTTTCTTCTGATTTTTGGATTATCTCTAATCTTGGTTTAGTTTGAGGATGTTTTGGAACGAAAATTGTACAACAATCTTCATAAGGTAATATAGACGTTTCAAACGTATCTATTTTCTTAGCAATTTGTATGATTTCTTCTTTATCAAATCCGATAAGTGGTCTAAATACAGGCATATCAGCAGATGCATCTGTTACGACTAACCCATGCATTGTTTGACTTGCTACTTGTCCAATACTTTCTCCTGTAATAAGTGCCATGCTATTATTAGATCTTGCAATTCTTTGAGCAATTTCCATCATAACACGTCTCATAATAATCGTTAATTGTTCATGTGGACATTTTTCATAAATAGCCATTTGAAGTTCTGTAAATGGTACTACATGTACTTTCATTTCTCCCGTGTATACAGCTACTTTTTTAGCTAACTCTACTACTTTGTCCTTAGCTCTTTCACTTGTATACGGTGGGCTATGGAAGTAAACTGCATCCACTTCAACCCCTCTTTTAGCAATCATCCATCCAGCTACTGGGCTATCTATTCCACCTGATAAAAGAAGTGTTGCCTTACCATTTGTACCATAAGGCATGCCACCTGATGCTTTATGTGTTTTTGAATACACATATGTTGCTGTTCTAATCTCTACTGTAAGAGTTACTTCTGGCTTACGTACATCTACTTTAACTTTATCACCCAATTGTTCTAATAGATATCCACCTATTTCTGCACTAACTTCCATAGATGTCATAGGGAATCTCTTATCAGCTCTTCTTGTATCTACTTTAAATGTAATTTGTTCTTTTCCTTCACACTCTTTTAGCATATGTGCTAAAGCAAGTTCCTGGATAGCTTCCATAGAAACTTCATCTTTTTTTGTTCCATGTGCAATACCAACAATTCCAAAAGTACGTGTTAACATATCAAGAACAGTTTGTTCATCTATACCTACTTCTCTTGGCTCTACCGTAATTCTTCCTTGTTCTTTTCTAACGTCAAAATCACCTATTACTTTTAAATTTTTACGTATTGTATTTACTAATCTATTTTCAAAGATAAATCTATTTTTACCTTTGATAGCTAATTCACCATATTTAACTAAAAATACATCTTTCACTTATCTCTTACCTCCTAAAGTAAATTTTCTCAATAGCCCAATTTGAGTCTCTAATATACTCACTACTTCATCAAGATCTTCTTTAGTCGTTTCATGACTAAACGAGAATCTAATAGCATTGTCTAACTCTTGCCCTTTTTTTCCTATAGCATAAAGCGTACCCTTAGGATTTACTTTATTAGATGAGCAAGCAGAACCTGAAGAAACGTATACACCATATTGTTCTAATGCATGTAAAAGCACTTCTGCTCTCACATCTTCAAATGCTATATTCAGAATATGTGGTGCTCCTTCTTCTAGTGTAGGCCCATTTAGATAAATCTTATCCATTTTTGCTGAGATTTGTTTAAATAAATAAGTTTTACACTCTCTATAATGAGCTGTTAAATCTGTAAAGTTTTTATAAACATATTCTGATGCTGTATGAATTCCTGCAATACCCGGTACATTTTCAGTACCCGACCGGAGACTTTTTTGTTGCCCTCCACCATGTAATATATTAATAATTCTAGTTCCTTTACTTTTATAAAGTACACCTATTCCTTTAGGCGCATAAAACTTATGACCACTTATAGAAAGTAAATCTATTTTACTTTTTTTAATAGTAATAGGTATTTTGCTAAAGGACTGAATAGCATCTACATGAAATACAGTCCTAGAATTTTTACTTTTTATAATTTGACCTATTTTTTCTAGATTTTGTATTGTACCTATTTCATTATTAACATGCATAATACTCACTAAAATAGTTTCTTCATTAACTTCTTCTTCAAGCTGAGTCTGATTAATATAGCCTCTTTCATCAACTTCTAAAGTGATTACTTCAAATCCCTTGTTTTTAAGATATTCAAAAACTTCTCTAACTGAAGCATGCTCAATACTTGTGGTAATAATTCTTTTACCTGTCTTTTCATAGGCATAGGCTGTTCCTAAAATAGCAAGGTTATTACTTTCTGTTCCACCTGATGTATAAATAATTTCTTCTTTTGCACAGCCTAGAATCTTTGCTAAGCATTCACTACTATTCTTAACAATATTTTCTGCTTGCATTCCTTTTTTATGCAAAGAAGATGGATTACCATAGCTTTCACACATCGCGTGTGTAACAGCTTCTACAACAGATTCTAACGGTTTAGTTGTTGCTGCATTATCTAAATAAATTTCTTTTTTCAAACGACTACACTCCTTTATTAAGAGCTATATTTTTAGCAAGAAAAAAGTGGGGATATCTTTCCCCCCACTTTATCTACTCATAACATTTTGAATGGCCCGCAGTACTCTTGTTTTATCAAACAGTTTGACAATAAAGTCTTTAGCACCTTTTTTGATAGCTTCAACAACTCTTGATTGCTGTCCCATTGCAGAGCACATTATGATTTTTGTGTTTGGAATAACTTCTAGTATACCATCTATTGCTTGTATGCCATCCATTTCAGGCATCGTAATATCTAAAATAATTATATCTGGTTTTAATGCCTTTGCCATTTTTATTGCTTGTTTGCCATTTCTAGCTTCTCCAACAACATTATATCCTGCTTCAGTTAACATTTTTTGATTACTGTGCGCATAAATATGGCATCATCTACTACCAAAAACGTGAGATTTCCCATCAGTTCATCTCTCCCATTTCATACATTATATTCGCAAGTACAACTAGCCCTGCTGTTTCACTACGTAAAATCCTAGGACCTAATGTAATACTAGCAACCCCTTTATCCTTAGCTTTCAGGACTTCTTCCTCTGAAAATCCTCCTTCTGGTCCAATAAAAATACCGAAAGATTTGGCTGTCTGCTTTGTTAAAAAAGCTTTAACCGTATTATCTTTTTCTTTTTCATAAGGAATACATACTACTTCTAATGAAGTTGCTGCATACTCAATAGCTTCTTTAAATTCCATAGGTTCACATACTCGTGGCACAATGCCTCTACCACTTTGTTTAGCTGCCGATTCAGCTATCTTATTCCATCGTTCTAACTTACTAACCATCTTTTTGGGATTGTCTATCTTCACCACACATCTTGAAGTAGCCATTGGAATAATTTTAGTTACACCTATCTCAATTGCTTTTTGGATAACTAACTCCATTTTTTCGCCTTTAACAAGTGATTGGAATAATACAGTATCTACCGACGGTTCTGTGTCAGAATCAGAAACTTCGGTTATTCTTGCTTTTATAAGATTATTTTCTATTAGGCTTATTATACACTTATAATCCTTGCCTTGTCTATCATTAATTATAAGTGCATCACCTATGTTTGAACGCAAAACATTTTTCAAGTGATTTACGTTCTCATCTTCTATGATAATATTATCTTCTACTACACACCTTTTATCAACAAAAAACTTTGGCATACTACAGTCCTCTTTTAGCGACTATGGCTACCCATTCTTTTTGCTCCATCTCTTTAACGATTTCCCAGCCATTTTGTTTCATAGCTTCAATTACGCCTGCTTTTTTGGAGTTAATAATTCCAGAAGAAATCCAAATTCCGTCTGTTGCTATTACTTGATCTACTTGATTACACAGCATAATAATAACATCTGCTATAATGTTAGAAACTACAATATTACCTTTTTCTGCAATAACATCGATAAGATTTCCAGCTTTTGCTTCCATGATATCTTGTACGTTGTTAGTACGTATATTTTCATTAGCCACTTTTACAGCTACTTTATCAATATCTACACCAACTACTTTACTTGCACCCATTTTAGAAGCTATAATACCTAAAATTCCGCTTCCTGTGCCTATATCAATTACAAGATTATCTTCTGCAATATATTCTTCAAGTAATTCTGCACACATAGCTGTTGTCTCGTGTGTTCCTGTTCCAAAAGCCATTCCTGGATCCATTTCTATAATAAGTTCAGAAGTAGAAGGATATTCTTCCCATGTAGGTTTAATAACAATATTTTTACCTAACTTAACTGGTTTATAGTATTTTTTCCACTCATTAGCCCATTTTTCTTCTGGGATACTTAGCAAAGTAATTTCACCTGTTCCAACTTCTAAAAACTCTTTAATTTGTTCTAACTTCGCTTTAATGGCTTCAATTTTTTCAGTCACATCTATTTCAGTTGAAAAATAAGCTTTTACTACTACGTCATCTGTGTCAGGCTTAATTAAACTCTCATCAATAAAGTCATAAATCACTTCTGTTTCATCTATTAGAAGGATATCCCTCGGATCACATATTTCTACGCCTCCTGCCATTTCCTCTACTAAAAAGTAACTTAACGCCTCTATTGCATCTCTCTTTGTTTCTATTGCTATTTGAATATAATCCACTTATTTTCCTCCTACTGAACTTCTCTTTAGTTTTTATTTAAGAATTTTTCTATCTTTTGTTTCCAACTTTTTTGTTCAGGTTGATGATCTTCTGTCTCGTTGTCAAATTCTCTAAGAATATTTTTTTGTTTTGCAGTAAGATTTTTTGGTACTTCTATATTAACTTCTATATATTGATCTCCACGGCGTTTTGTATTCCTAATATTTGGAATCCCTTTGCCTTGAAGTCTAAATACAGTTGCTGTTTGTGTTCCTTCAGGTATATTGAATTTCACATTACCATCTAGTGTTGGAATAGAAACCTCTGCACCTAATGCTGCCTCAGCAAATGTAATAGGCATCTTTGTATAAACATCAGTCCCTCTTCTTTCAAACAGTTCATGTGCTCTAATATAAACCGTAATAAGAAGGTCACCATTTGGAGCTCCAACTTCCCCTACTTCTCCTTTACCAGAGATTCTAAGCGTTTGACCATGATCAATACCTGCTGGGAATGTTACAGTTATTTTCTTTGATACTCTTACTTTACCTTGCCCATGGCAAGTATTACAAGGATCTTTTATAATTTTCCCCTCGCCTCGGCATGCATCACATGTCTGTACTGTTTGCATAGCCCCTAAAATGGTTCTTTGTGTTACACGTACTTGGCCAGTTCCACCACATTTTGTACAAGTTGTTGCAGATGATCCAGGTTTTGCTTTTGTTCCATGACATGTATTGCATGCCTCAGATGTATTAATCTGGATTTCTTTTTCTACGCCAAAAGCTGCCTCAGAAAAATCTACTTGAATAGTTTGTTTAATATCTGCACCTGGCATTGGCCCACGTTGACGTCTACGACCACCGCCGCCTCCTCCTCCAAACATATCACCAAACACACTACCGAAAATATCGTCCATATCAAAATCAAATCCGCCGCCACTAAAACCACCAGCTCCACCGCCACCCATTTGATCAAATGCACTATGCCCATATCTATCATATGCTGAACGTTTTTCTTCATCGCTTAATATCTCATAAGCTTCTGCTGCCTCTTTAAACTTAGCATCTGCTTCTTGATTATCAGGGTTAGTATCTGGATGATACTGCTTTGCTAATTTTCTATATGCTTTCTTTATCTCAGAGTCTGATGCACCCTTTTGGATACCTAAGACTTCATAATAATCTCTCTTTGACATATTACTCACCACCCATATTTTTTTAACTTATTCCATTATAAAGGCATCTATCCTCTATCGCAACCATAACGTAGGAAACAGCCAAAGAGACAAGCTCTTTGACTGCTTCTAAAGTTTTCTTATTCTTCTTTAAAATCAGCATCGATTACATCGTCGTTTGGTGCTGAGCCTGTTCCTGCTCCCATATCAGCGCCTTCTGGTGCTGCTTGACTATATATTTTTTCAGAGATCGCATAAAATACATTTGTCAACTCTTCTTTTGCTGCTTTTAAGCTTTCTACTTCTTCATCAGAAATATTATCAAGATTTACTTTTTCATTAATTTCTTTTAATTTAGCAAGACTTGCTTCTACATTTTCTTTATCTGCAGGCTCAAGTTTTTCTTCCATCTCTTTAATCATTTTTTCTGTTTGGAATACCATACTATCTGCTTCATTCTTCACATCGATAGCTTCTTTACGTTTTTTATCTTCTGCTGCAAATCTTTCAGCTTCTTGTACTGCCTTATTGATTTCATCATCACTAAGGTTTGTGCTAGCTGTGATTGTAATGTGTTGTTCTACACCTGTTCCAAGATCTTTAGCTGATACTTTTACAATACCATTTGCATCTATATCAAATGTTACTTCAATTTGAGGTACACCACGTTGTGCTGGCATAATACCATCTAATTTGAAGTTACCAATTGTTTTGTTATCTCTAGCCATTGGTCTTTCACCTTGAACAACATGGATATCAACTGCTGGTTGGTTATCTGCTGCTGTTGAGAATACTTGACTTTTCTTAGTTGGAATTGTTGTATTTCTTTGAATAAGGTTAGTAGCTACCCCTCCCATTGTTTCAATACCAAGTGAAAGTGGTGTTACATCTAGAAGAAGAATGTCTCCAGCTCCTGCATCTCCAGCAAGTTTACCACCTTGAATAGCTGCCCCGATAGCAACACATTCATCTGGATTGATTCCTTTGAATGGTTCTTTTCCTGTGATACGTTTTACAGCTTCTTGAACAGCTGGAATACGTGTTGATCCACCTACTAATAATACCTTATCAAGTTCAGAAGCATTAACTCCTGCATCTTTTAAAGCTGTTCTAACTGGTGTCATTGTACGCTCTACAAGGTCTGATGTTAATTCATCAAATTTAGCTCTTGTAAGTGTTACATCTAAGTTTTTACCTGCTGCACAGATAAATGGAATTAAGATATTAGCTGTTGATTTTGATGAAAGCTCTTTTTTAGCTGTTTCAGCTGCTTCTTTAAGACGTTGCATAGCCATTTTATCAGCTGATAAGTCTTCGCCTTCCATCTTTTTGAATTCTTCTACTAAGTAGTTGATTACTCTTTGGTCAAAGTCATCCCCACCTAAATGATTATCTCCACTTGTTGCAAGTACTTCGATAACACCATCACCAATTTCAATGATTGATACGTCGAATGTACCACCGCCAAGGTCATATACCATGATTTTTTGCTCTTGTTCATTCTCAAGACCGTAAGCAAGTGCTGCTGCTGTTGGCTCGTTGATGATACGTTTTACATCAAGACCTGCAATACGTCCTGCATCTTTGGTTGCTTGACGTTGGCTATCTGAGAAGTAAGCTGGTACTGTAATAACCGCTTCTGTTACTGCTTCTCCAAGGTAGCTTTCTGCGTCTGCTTTAAGTTTTTGAAGTGTAATAGCTGATATTTCTTGTGGTGAATATCCTTTATCATCGATTGTTACTTTATAATCGGTTCCCATGTGACGCTTGATAGATGCAATTGTTCTATCATGGTTTGTAATTGCTTGACGTTTTGCAGTATCTCCTACTAAACGCTCCCCTGTTTTTGTGAAACCTACTACTGAAGGAGTTGTTCTCCCACCATCTGTGTTTACTACTACGACTGGTTTTCCACCCTCCATAACAGAAACACATGAATTTGTTGTACCTAAGTCAATACCTATTATTTTTGCCATATCTATTTCCTCCTAAATTATTCTTTTTTATTAGTTTGCTACTTTTACCATACTATATCTGATAACTTTATCTTTATACTTATAACCTTTTTGAAGTTCTTCTGCTACTATATTATCACCTAAATTTTCATCTTCTATATGGAAGATGGCATTGTGAAATGCTGGATCAAATGTTTCGCCTTCTGCTTCAATAGGTGTTACGTTTAATTTTTCGAGTGCCACTACAAGTTGCTTATAGATAATAGACATTCCTTCATAGAATGGTGCATCTGTACACTCTTGCTTTAAGGCTCTTTCTAAATTATCTACAGTCCCAAGAAGGCCAGTTATCGTTTCACTTACAGCTAAATCATAAACATTTTGCTTTTCTTTTTCAGTTCTTTTTCTATAGTTATCAAATTCGGCCATGAGTCTTTGAAGTCTTTCTAAGTACTCACTTGCTTTATCATCTACAATTTCTACTTCTTGCTCCTGTATACTTTCTTGTGAATTTTCTTCACTTTTTTGTACTATTTCTTCACTTACTTCTTCGAGTTTCTCATCTTCTAATTCTACTTTATTTTCTTCCATCATCTCACTCCTTCTGCATCTTAAGGATCTCTGGGTTCTGTAAGTATATTACTTATGTGATAAGAAATATGCTCCAGTATAGATACAACCTGCCCATAATTCATTCTTGTTGGTCCTATAATACCTATAGTTCCTAAGTTATAATTACCTATATTATAGGTTGTTGTAATGATACTACAGTTTTTCATAGGCTCTAGGCCATTCTCTTCTCCTATACTGATTGTTACTGGAGTATTTTGAGGTTCTCCAAGTAGCTTAACCAGATAAGGTTTTTGTTCAAGTAGTTCTAGTACCTCTTTAGCTTTTTCTATATTATTAAACTCTTGAAAATTCAAGATGTTCATTGCTCCTCGTGTAAATACATTTGGAATATCTTCAGCTTGCAATGTCTGCATCATAGCTGCAATAATTCCCCCTGCAATTTCACGATATTCTTGCATTCTAAATTCTAATTCTTGTGTCTTATCTATGCTAATTTCACTAAGTGTCGTCCCTATTAAGCATTCATTTAAAATGTTTGTGAGCACTATACATAAGTTAAAATCTAGTTCTTTGCAAGTTCTAATAACATGATGTCTAACAACATTTGTGTTTGTTACAATCACACATGCCACGTTTTTTTCGTCAACTGGGACTAATTGTAGATGTTTAATCTTAGTCTCTTTGATAGACGGTGTAGATGCTACTGTTGCATAATTGGTCATCATAGATATGAGCTTTGCTGTTTCATCTAATAAGTTATCAATCTTATCGATTTTATCTCTTACCATTCTTGAGATAATATCTTCTACATCTGGTGCAATATCAGGTCTTTTCATCATGTTATCTACATATAGCCTATAACCTTTATCTGATGGAACCCTTCCTGCTGATGTATGAGGTTGAACAATAAATCCAAGCTCTTCAAGATCAGACATTTCATTTCGAATAGTAGCCGAACTAACTCCTAGGTCATATTTCTTAGAAATCGTTCTAGATCCTACTGGATCGCCTGTTTGAATATAATCATGAATGATAGCTTCTAGTATCTTGACTTTTCTTTCATTCATATCCATGATATCACTTCCTTTTAACTTGTTAGCACTCATCGAGATTGAGTGCTAACTACAAGATAAAGATAGCATTTTTTTGTTTCTCTGTCAATATAGTTTAGAAACTTTTTATATAATTTTTTATAAGAATGAACTAAAAATCTGATTTGATATATTTACACCGAAATCTGTCAAGTAAAGCCTATCTTTATCTTGTACTAAAGCTTTTTCTTTTATCCATTTTTCAATTTGGTTTTTATAAACAAAATCTAATGCCTGACCATATTTCGTCTGAAACTCTGCTAGACTAATCCCCTCTAATAAGCGTAGTCCTAAAAACATAAATTCCTCTTGGCTCATCTTTTTAGTAATCACTTCTTCGTCTTGTCTTATTTTTTCTAAATCACCTGCATAAGCTATATATTTTTTAAGATCATAAGTGTTACTGTATCTTATCTCATCCAAATAGGAATGCGCGCCAATACCTGCTCCAATATAAGACTCTTGTTTCCAATAAAGAATATTGTGTTTACACTCTTTACCCGATTTTGCCCAGTTAGAGATCTCATAGTGCTTATAGCCTACCTCTTTTAAATAAGACTTAACTAGTTCATACATCTGTCTATCTTCTTCTTCTGACGGAAGACTTAACTTATCTTGCGAATATAAATCACCAAACCTTGTTCCCTCTTCTACAATAAGGGAGTACCCTGAAATATGCTGTATAGGATAAGAACATACGGTTCTTAGGGAATATTCCCAATCTTTTAACGTTTGTCCTGGTAGCATGAACATTAAATCTGTATTGATATTAGAAATTTCTGACTCACAAAGGTTATAAATACTTTGTTCCCATTCTTTAAAGGTGTGGATTCTACCTATATCTTTTAGTAGCTGGTCCTGACAAGCCTGAAGTCCTAAGCTTACTCTATTCACTCCGCACTTGTTAAAGACTTCTATATGCCCTTTTACAATGGTTCCTGGATTGGCCTCTATTGTCCACTCCACATCTTCTTCTAAATTAAACTTCTCCCTAATTGTAGTACACACACGCTCTAACAAAAAAGGTGAAAGAACCGTCGGGGTTCCTCCACCTATAAAAATACTCTTGATTGTGTGTACCCCTTGAATTATCTTTGAGTAATTGCATAGTTCTTTGACAAGTGCCTCCACATATTCTCCATCTAATTGCTTGTTAGCAAAAGATAAAAAATCACAGTAGTGACATTTTGAATGACAAAATGGTATATGCACATACAATCCTATTTTCATATTTTCCCTCTATTCATCAAGTTTTAGTACGCTCATGAATGCTGCTTGAGGCACTTCTACATTACCTACTTGGCGCATACGTTTTTTACCTTCTTTTTGTTTCTCAAGAAGTTTTCTCTTACGTGAAATATCTCCACCATAACATTTTGCAAGTACGTCTTTACGCATAGCACTAATTGTTTCACGTGCTATAACTTTATTACCGATAGCTGCTTGGATAGGTATCTCAAATAAGTGTCTATCTATTTCTTTTTTAAGCTTTTCAACTATTTTTCTACCTTTTTCAGCCGCACTTTGTTCATGTACAATAAGTGATAAGGCATCCACCATTTCTCTATTAACAAGAATATCTAGTTTTACGAGTTTAGACTGGATATAACCTTTCATTTCATAATCAAATGATGCATATCCTTTTGTACGAGACTTAAGAGCATCAAAGAAATCATAAATAATTTCATTAAGTGGTAGGTCATATGTTAGAACAGCTCTTGTCTCTTCTAAATACTCCATCCCATAATAAATACCACGTCTTTCTTGACATAACTCCATAACCGCCCCTATATAATCAGCTGGCACAATAATTTTGGCCCCTACAATAGGTTCTTCCATATAATCTATTTGAGATGGGTCTGGTAAGTTAGATGGATTAGAAAGTGCTATGCTATTACCATTTGTTTGATGTACTTTATAAATTACGTTAGGCGCTGTTGTTACTAAATCTAAGTTATACTCACGCTCTAGACGTTCCTGGATAATCTCCATATGAAGTAAGCCTAAGAAACCACATCTAAATCCAAATCCTAAAGCAATAGATGTTTCTGGTTCAAACACAAGCGCTGCATCATTTAATTGAAGTTTTTCTAAGCTATCTCTTAGGTCACCATATTTTGCTCCATCTGCCGGATAAAGTCCACAGTATACCATTGGGTTAACTTTTTTATATCCTTCTAAAGGCTCTTGTGTAGGATTTGTTGCATCTGTTACAGTATCCCCTACACTTGTATCTTTTACATTTTTAATACTTGCAGTGATATAACCTACTTCTCCTGCTTTTAAAACATCTGTTGGTCTAAAAACACCTGCTCCAAAATTACCTATTTCTACAACTTCAAATTCAGCTTTAGTTGCCATCATGCGAATTTTCATACCTCTTTTAAGGGTACCATGTTTAATTCTACAGAATACGATAACACCTTTATACTGATCATAAATCGAGTCAAATATAAGTGCTTGTAATGGTGCATTTTCATCACCTTTTGGCGCTGGTACAGATTTCACTACTTGTTCTAATACATCTTCGATGTTAATACCATTTTTAGCTGAAATAAGTGGTGCTTCACTTGCATCAAGCCCAATAACATCTTCAATTTGTTCTTTTACACGCTCTGGATCTGCACTTGGTAAATCAATTTTATTAATAACTGGTAAAATTTCAAGGTCATGCTCTAAAGCTAAATACACATTTGCAAGAGTTTGTGCTTCTATTCCTTGCGCTGCATCTACAATAAGAACCGCGCCTTCACAAGCTGCTAAACTTCTTGATACTTCGTAGTTAAAGTCTACATGTCCTGGAGTATCTATAAGATTAAAGATGTATTCTTCACCATCTTTGGCTTTATAAACAAGTCTTACCGCTTGAGATTTGATTGTAATCCCTCTCTCACGCTCTAAATCCATATTATCTAGTACTTGTGCTTGCATCTCTCTAGAAGTTAGTGTACCTGTCATTTGAATGATACGATCTGCTAAAGTACTTTTTCCATGATCAATATGGGCAATGATACAAAAGTTTCTTATTTTTTCTTGTCTTGAAAGAGACATCTTGCTCCTCCTTATATTTTCTGTAGTATAGTCGCTTCATTATAGCACAGTGCTTGTTTACCTATCAATCCTTTTCAAATACTTTTGCTATAATATCTGCTATAGGCTCTGCTGCATTCACAGCTTCTTCTAATGTTTCATTATTTCCACCTACCTCAATAACTAAAGAAAGAGGCTTCATATGGGTGCTATATCTATAAGATTTTAGATAAATTTTCCGCATCATACTTGGGTAATAAGTTAACCCTTCCATTTGGGCTTGTAATGATAAGGCCAAATTATCTTCTATATAGGGGTTAACTAATTCTTTATGTGGTATAACTCCGCCTTCTAGATCTCTTTTTACACAAAGTCCATTAACAAACATAACCTTTGCTGTAGGTTTCCCATTTATCTGCGTAACTAGTCTTGTATCTCCCCTAACACCATCTCTATGTAAGTCAATACACACTTGTATCGATGGATTTTCCTCTAATATATTTTTAATAACAGGTTCCATTCTTTCATAGGCACCCTCTATTGGACCAAAGCTATCTGTAACATGCATTGTTTCTATGCCATATTTTTCCTCTAAAATATTGCACAGTTCTTCTCCAACTGTTGCAACACCCTGCCCACCTTCTCCTTCTTCCTTGTAACGCTCAGATACGTGGGTATGAAAAACTAATACTTGAGGCCCCTCTACTGTAGTATCTATCCTTGTTTCTCTTTGTGCAAGTTCTTCAAAATCCCAAAGGTTTAATAACTTCTCATCTAACTCAACCTCAGGGTCTGCTGCATAGAATTTACTAATTAAATATTTAGGATCACTTAATTGTGATCCGTTTATCTCTTGCACTTTAGGTATAGGAAATTCTGGCATATAAATATTTTCTTTATTTAAATTGATAAATTCTTCTGCCGTAGGCATATGAAAGTAACCTACAATTTCATCTTCATAAATTTTAAGATGTTTATTTTTACTTTTATAGTAAGGCATAACGTTATAAATATAGCTAATAGGACTCTTTCCACCTATACTCGTTACAAATTGGATATAGCTTTTACCAAAAACTTTATCATCAATAGGATTATGGGTATTTGGCATAGCTATATTAGCAAGTACTAACGGCGCCATATTATCGGATACTACATTAATATATTTATATGTTCCTAGTATAGACCAAATAAGATATCCTATCACTCCTACACGTAAAATAATACTAGGTAGTGAATATTTCTTAATGTCATTTAAATGATCGTGGTACAAGTTAACTCCTCCTCTTCGGTAAGTTCCTATACCTTATTGTATAGTCTTGTACCACAATTTATGACTAATAAGTATACTTATTAATATCCTCCATAGTAATACCTGGATGTACCGCAATATTAATCCCATTAGCTATAATATTTGTTAAATACTCTACTATCTCATCAATATCTTTAGGTGTTACAAATAAATCACCAACTAGTGGGAAAAGGACTTCTTTGATTAGTAGATATTTTTCTTTTTCACCAAGATCCTTTAGCATATCATAAAATGGTGAATGCTCTGTTTCTTGTAGCATAGCGTAGATAAGCTGATCGAGTGTATCACTTACTAATGTAGCTGCATCTACTACAGTCGGTACACCTATGGCAATAACAGGGCATCCTACCGTTTCTTCATTAAGCTGTTTTCTTTTATTCCCTACACCAGCTCCAGGTGCAATCCCTGTATCACTAATTTGTATTGTTGTATTGATACGTTTGGCATTTCTAGCTCCTAATGCATCAATAGCAATGATACAATCAGGCTTAATATGTGTTGTCACACCCTTAATAATTTCACTTGTTTCTATTCCTGTTAGACCCATAACCCCTGGTATTAAACTACTTAAATTACATACAGATTCATCAATCTCCTCCGGCATAGCCGCATTTAGGTGTCTTGTAACTAATACTTTTCCTGCGACATTCGGTCCTAGTGTATCTGGTGTTGCAAACCGATTACCTAAACCCACTACTAGAATACTATTTTTACTTTTCTTAGGTAAAAGTCTTTTTATCTCCTCAGCGAGCACACCAATGACATCTCTATGAAGCTCTGGCTCATTATGTTTCATTCCCATACATTCTATGGTAATATAGTTACCTATAGGTTTCCCCATGTTTTTAGCACCCACTTCATCAATAATCTTCACATGGGTTGTTGTAATACTTTGCTCCTCATTTTCTTTGGTAATAATTTCTACACCTTCAATTTCATATTCATTTGGTTTATTTTCTTTAAGGAGCGCACCTATTTCTATAGCTAAATCAGTACGTGGACTCCAGCTTTCTACATCATTTTTCATCGTCTCACCTCATAGGAATTCTATCTTAAAGTATTTTTACCAGTATTTTTGGTACTATACATTGACTTAATTTCATATATGCTATATAATTGTAAGGTGTTTGAATACCGTTCATCATTCCCCAAAACCGTGTCCAAAGAATATGAATGGGAGGTCCATTAAAATGGCCAATATTAAATCAGCAAAGAAACGTATTAAAGTTATCGCAACAAGAACTGCTCGCAACCGTGCGATCAATTCATCAGTAAAGACTTACATCAAAAAAGTTGTTAAAGCTGTAGAAGCTAACGATGTAGCTGTAGCAAAGGCTAGCTTACCAGTAGCTGTAAAAGCTATCGATAAAGCATGTGCAAAAGGAATTTTCCATGCTAAAACTGCTGCTCGTAAAAAATCAACTTTAGCTCGTTTAGTTAATACGCTTGCATAATTAATGCGTATAAGTGATGCCCCTTATGACTTGTCATAAGGGGCATTTGCTATTTTTAAATATAAATACAATTCACAATGAGCATCTCTATACACTTAATCTGCTCCATTTTTCCTGTTTTAATCGCAATATCACTTTCTAGGCACATGCTAATTACCGTTTCTAATTGCTTAAAACTAAATTTTTCTACTTGCATAGCGGTTTCCTTGGCTACAAAAAATGGTAGTCCTACTTCACTTGCAATCTGTTTAATAGGCATATTAGCTTTTAGTAGATACTTCACTTGTAGCATCACTCGGTATTGCCTTGCTATTAACACTAATATCCCTATAGGGGATTCCTTACTATCAATTAATGCTTTATAAATTTTAAGTGCCTGTGTCGTATTCTTATGTGTCACTTCTTTAATTAACGTAAATACTCTTTGTTCTAAAGAAAATACACATATTTCATCTATTTCCTTTTTACTGATAGCTTTACCATGAGTATAATCTAATAATTTTTCAAATTCGCTTAGCGCATATCCTATATTAGGGGGCATATTCTGAACAAAATATCTTAGGATTTCTTGACCTATATTTGCATTTTTTTGCATAAATATTTTCACTAACGCCTCATCTCCTGGATAACCCGCTTCTACTAGCGCATACTTACCTTTAACTTGCTTATACAGTTTGCTTCGTTTATCAACTTCTGTCTCACAAAACAGTAGCACTACGAAGTCAGGTATATCCCCTATCCACTCTGCTAATTTTTCACTTTCATCCTTCTTTCCTGTTTTAAATAATCCACTATTTTTTACAACTACTATTTTTTTTTCAGAAAAAAATGGCAATGTCTCACACACATCAGTGATTCCCAAAACAGTCACTTCTTTTCCTTCAAACACATTATAGTTCATTAATTCTGTACTTTCATCTAATACCTTAGCTTTTATATCTTTAATAAAATTATTTTTAATCCACTCTTCTTCTCCATGAATTAAATAACATTTTTGTATCGTATTAATCTCGTAGATCCCCTTCATTAATTCTCTTATCCTCCTGTATCTGACTACGTACTTTTATGTCATTATAACCATCTACATCAATCGTAATCGCTCCATTCCTATCGGTCCTTAGGCACTTAACAGGATACGCTCCTAGTGTCTCTAACGTCTCTTGATGTGGATGTCCATACAAATTATTTATGCCACAGCTAATCATAGCATATTCAGGTTTAGTTTGTAATAGAAATCTACTATCTGTAGAGTTTTTAGACCCATGATGAGCTATTTTCAGCACCTCAATGTCTTCTAATCTATCGCTTAATTTCAACTCTGTTTCCTTTCCTATATCACCAGTATAAAGCATCTGAAATTCTCCAAATTCTAATAATAAAACTGCGGAATGCTCATTAACCTCTACTGCTTCTGCCTCGCTATTAGGCCATAACCACTTAAACGCTACATTATCTATTGCTATACTCCCACCACAATCTACTTCGTATATGTCAATCCCACTTCTACTGCATTCCTCATATAGCGTTTTTAATAGCCCTTCTATAATAAATCCGCTAGGAACAATAACATTTTCTACCATTACTCCACTTTGTATAAGTTCTATCACACCACTTATATGATCATCATGAGGGTGTGATAGAACTACACTTGTTAATTGGTTAATCCCACTATATTTCAAAAATCTCTCTACAGTATTTCCTTTCCCCATTGGCCCTCCATCTATAAGTACCGCTCGTTTCCTTGGCGTCACAACAACAGAAGCATCCCCCTGCCCTACATAAAGCTGAGTAATTTGCAAATAATTTTCACTTCCTATACTTACAACTAGTGGTACTATAGCTAGACTTACCACTATGATACAACCTTGTTTAATCTGCATTTTACGGGTGATGCCTAATAAAGTAATAATTAAGAGACTATAATACAAAACAATACTCCCTATGGATGGTCGCCCTATACAAAGTGTCATAAGCGGATATTCTAACAGCTGCTCGCCTATTATATTAATACTATTTAACGTATAATTAACTAACATCCCAAGCGCTCTTGCTAACTCTATATGAATTAAACTGATACCTAAACAAATGATCATATAGGGAATAATTAGTGCAAAAATAGGTAGAATGACAAAATTAAGTAAGGTTCCTAACAAAGGAAATTCAAAAAAATGATAGGCTAATACAGGGCTGATACCTAAAAAAATACTCAAAGGTGGTAGTACATAATTCAAAACTTGTTTTACCTTTTTATTTGGTTTGTAATGCTCCTCAAGTTCTTCAATAAGTATGCTACTTATACAAATACTTATTATCGCCACAAAAGATAACTGAAACCCTACTTGATACAGTTGAAAAGGGTTCCCCATCAAAATAACGATTGCAGCTAGCGCTATACTTGTCGGCATATCTTCTTCTTCCCACAAGCACCTTGCTATTAATATAATAGTCGCCATAATACTCGCCCTAATCGTTGACGATGCGGCTCCAGTAAACAAAGTGTATCCCCATATACCCATTAGTACTACAATCTGCCTTGCATAATAGGATAACCCTACTCTTTTACACAGCCACATCATAATTATAGTAATAATCCCCAAATGAAATCCAGATAGTGCAAGTATATGTCCTATTCCTAATGTAAAATACAACTCATCTACCTCTTCAGCTATCCACTCATCGTCTCCTAACAGCACACCTGCTACTATACCCCTATCTTTATTTTGAAATACTCTTTGTATTTGCCTTAATATAACTTTATAACTTTTTCTCCCAGCAGCTCTATCCTGTCCTATCTTTTTTAAATCTGTGCTTTTTAATCTAACTACGATGCCTTCTCCTCTCAGATAGGATAAATAATCCATGTCTGATGGATTCATTTGAACTGAATCTTGAAGTACCTTTCCCTTAACTTTTAATCTATCTTGCACCTCATACTTACTACTTTGGCTAGTTTGAATAGCCACCTTGGACTTTATAAAAATTTTATTATTTTTTTCTACTAAGACTACCTGATCTAATACAAATTGCTCCCCATAGTCATTGATCTTTTTTTCCACGACTGTCCCCATTAATTGCATGACCCTATCATCTTTAAATAGCGCTCTTTCAAGTATGACAGGATGTCCCTTCACGCTTATGATACCTAACATACTTATACTAAAAAAAATCAAGCTAGCTTTAAATCCATACTTATATCCTACTATGGTGTTCACCATAATCAGGCACCCTATACCTATCAAAAAAGGGACCTGTAGATTATTCATCCACATGGTCCCCCCTATTATTCCAACTATCAAATATATGCTTCCCATCACTAATGGTCTAGTTATCTGTCGCAATAAGAGATTCATCCCTTTCAAATAACGTATTAAAATCTATAAGTGCTGTTACGTCTGTTTGTTTTTTTCCATCTTTTAAGAAACTTACTTTCTTGATATGCGGTAATTCTGTCAACGAATTGACTATAGAATAAACCAAAAGTTCTTCTCCTATAGGCGATGTAATCGCTTTATCATAGGAAAGATCCACCTGAGATACATTCTCTTGGGTTTTTACCTCATTTAGCTTTGTACCTGGTCTTAAAGGCGAAATCAAGCCATCTTCTGTTGGTCCCTTAATAAGTTCTTCCATCACATATTTCTCTAATAGTACATTTTCACTCACTCCAATTTCTCTTTTTTCTGCATAGAGTTTATCACTATTAGGTTTTGTGAAATATAACGTAATGGTTTGTGTGATATTTTGTGGACTTGGATCAAGCGCACTTACTAATATATTTTCTCGCTTTAGCCTACCGACCTTTTCTCCATCACTTTTTGTGAGAGGTTCATTTTCAATAGAGAATTCAACACCGGTTATAAAATCAAGTTCTGTTAAAGAGTACACTAGTGATGCTCTAATCATCATCTGATCTGCTATACTTAACGCCTTATAGTCTGCTGTAAAATTAATAAAAGCTACTTTGTCTTTTAGTTTCATATCTTTAATCTTTAGGTCAGTCGGTACATTCCCTTGAAGACTTGAAGCTTCTGGTCCTTTAGCCAAGGCCTTTACTACAGCATACATCTTGCTTTCTCCTGGTGCATTATCTTCTAAGTTAACTTTAACATCTTCAACGTGCCAATTGTTTTGAGCCATATTAAAAAAGTAAATACGAAGTATATCCTCTTTATCATTTGTTCCAGACTTTAAATGACATGCGGTTAACGAAATAGGTACTAATAAAAGGAGTAATAACACATATTTTATTCTATTCACTTTAGTCTCCTCCTTAAACATAGCGAAGCGGTATTTGCACGGTAAAAATAGAACCTTTACCTTCTTCACTTTCTACTTGTATCGATCCATTATGCATAATAACTGTTCGATAAGTAATAGATAAGCCTAGCCCCGTTCCACCTGTTTCTCTATTTCTTGTTTTATCTGTTCTATAGAATCTCTCAAATATTCTAGATTGCTCTTCTTTAGCAATTCCAATCCCTGTATCTTGAACTGTGATAAACACATCTTGTAAATCACTCTGTAAAATAACTCTTACTTCCCCACCTTCTGGTGTATACTTAATCGCATTTTCAATTAAGTTAGAAATAGCTAAAGTAAGCTTCATTTCATCGATTTCTACAAAAATATCTTTATGACTCTCATAAATAAGCTTAATATCTTTCTTTTTTGCTAAAGGTATAAGCCTTTTAAGAATAGCTTGAGTCATCTCATTAAGATTTGTATTAATAATATTAATAGGTATCTCTTTTTGGTCTAATCTTACTAAAGTTAAAAGATCCGTAATAATATTGTTAAGCCTATCTATCTCTGAATTAATATCCATAAAGAATTCTTTATACATCTCTACGGGTGCATTATCTTGGAAAATAAGTGATTCTGTTAATACTTTTATAGAAGATAATGGTGTTTTAAGTTCATGTGATACATTGGATACAAATTCTTGTCTTGTATGATCTACTCGTTGCAACTGCTCTGCCATGTGATTAAAGGCATTGCCAAGCTCTGCAATCTCATCTTTACCTCTTACATTTACTTTTTGGTCAAGCTGTCCATTTGTTACCTTTTGAACAAACTTCATAAGCATTTTAAGCGGTCTTGTAATAAAAGAAGAAGTAAAGAAACTAAGTAGCCCCACAAGCAAACTTGTTACAAGGGATAAAAGATAGACCTGTGCCTTCATGCCATTTAAAGACTCATAGATATCATTTATATTAGCCGATAAAACAACTGCGCCTACCACTTCATCCTTATTATCTTTGTCTATAATAGCAGCAGCTGTACTCATAATCATCTGTTCTTTTTTCTCGTATTTTTCCGCGCTATTTACTTCCTTTTTACTAAGGATATTAATCACTTGGCTACTTAGCAAGGTACTGTTGGAATCTGGCATGCCTGAGTCAGCTACTACATAACCCAGCCTATCTACGACCACAATTCTTGCACCTATTTCTTCTTTTTTACTTAGCTTATTAATAATTTTATCTTGAAAATAAGTGGAGTTACTATCTCTTTGTAAGTAGCCGCCTTCTCCAATTTGACTAGCTACAAGATTGGCCTGACTTAGCCAATCCTTTTGGCTATTTTCTAAAAAATAGGTTTCTAAACGACCTAATAACATGGACGAAAAGAACATAAGTGGCATATAACTCACTACGAAAAATAATATGAATAGTCTCCATCTTAAACTATGAAACCATTTCATCTTAATCTTTAAAATAGTAACCTACCCCCCATTTAGTGTAAATATATTCTGGTTGCCCTGGATTAGGTTCTATTTTTTCTCTTAATCTTCTTACATGCACATCTACAGTTCTTACATCTCCTGGATAATCACGTCCCCATATGGTGTCAAGTAATTGATCACGGTTATATACTTTTCCTGGATGTGTTGCAAATAGCTCTAACATATCAAATTCTTTAGCTGTTAGGTTGACTTCTTTATTTTTGTGGAATACCCTACGGCTATTCACCTCTAACTTTAAATCACCAACCTCTATAGTCTTTTTGCTTTGTTCTTTTTCTTGGCTATTTGATCTTCTTAAAATAGCCTTAATTCTTGCCTTAAGCTCTAAGATGTTAAAAGGTTTAGTTACATAATCATCTGCCCCATATTCTAAACCCATGATTTTATCCATATCTTCCCCTTTTGCTGTTAGCATGACAATGGGAATGTTAGAAAACTCTCTAACTAATTGGCAAACCTCTAACCCATTATATTTTGGCAACATCACATCTAGTATCATGACATTATAGTTCCCATTCTTCACTAGATTAAGTGCTTCTTCTCCATCATAGGCTGCATCTACTTCCCAACCTTCTTGTTCTAAACTAAACTTAATCCCTTTAACAATTAGCTTTTCGTCATCTACGACTAATACTTTACTATTCATCACTATCCTCCTACTCTATCGTTATAAAGTCCTTAAGAGATTCAAAAATCTTCTCTCCTATGCCAGGTACATTTTTAATATCTTCTATTACCAAAAAAGTTCCATTACTACTGCGATAATCAATAATCTGCTGAGCTCTAGTTTTTCCTATGTTCGGCAAAGTATCTAACTCTTCTACCGTTGCATAATTAATATTAATTAATTGACTTGTATTCCCTATATCTTCATATGAATAATCTGTTTTGTCAATTTCTTCTCCTTGCTTTGGAATATATATTTTTTCATTACTTTTAATCTGTCTCGCTAGATTAATACTTTCAGTATCAGCTTCTAGGGTGAATCCCCCTGCTAATACTATTGCCTCATTAATTATATCATCTGCATCAACATAATATACTCCCGGATTACTAACTTGTCCACAAATATAAATAGGTACGGTTACTTGAAGATTATCTAATTCTTCAGTATCCTTAGTAGATACGCTTTTAGATTCCTCTTCATAAACATCCCATGCTATACTTTTGGTGTCATTCCAACTATCATATGAATTATTTTGTTTTATAGTGAATAAAAAACTAACAGCAATTAACAATATAGGTAAGAATATTATTTTGTACTTACTTAATAATTTTATCATATAATCACCTCATGTACAAAGTTTTAACATATTTTTCATAACTTAGACATGTTTAGTCTTACTATTTTTTATATATTCTGATATACTAGTACTAATTTGAAAGGAGATTACTATTAATTATGAAAACAGGTTTTAAATTCCAATATACTATCATTTCATTCCTTATTACTTGTTTAATTGTACTAACAATTAGACCAAGCCAATTATTAGCGGCCCCTACTCCTCCTGATATCCACGCAGAATCTGCTATTTTAATGGATGCCAAGACTGGTACTGTATTATTTGAAAAAAATGCTAATGAGCGTCAATATCCTGCTAGTATTACCAAAATCATGACCTCTTTATTAGCAATAGAAAATCTAAATCCTACAGATGTCATTACCTTTTCTCATGATGCTATTTTCAGCATAGAAAGAAACAGTAGTCGTATCGGACTAGATGTAGGTGAACAAATTACCGTTGATCAAGCACTTCATGCCTTATTACTTATGTCAGCCAATGAAGTAGCTAATGGATTAGCTGAAAAAGTAAGTGGTTCCATTGATAATTTTGCTGCGTTAATGACTAATAAAGCTAAAGAACTCGGTGCCCAAAACACTCATTTTGTTAACCCCCACGGGTTACATGACAAAAACCATTACACAACGGCTTATGATATGGCTCTTATCACTCGGGCTATCTATAACAATGAATATTTTCTAGAAATCATGTCTACCCCTATTTATCAGATTCCTCCGACTAATAAAACCAGTGAAATTCGTGGTCTTTCTCAACAACATGGACTAATGAATCAACTTAGAAATAGTTATATGTATCGTGAGGACGTGATTGGCGGAAAAACAGGGTATACAGATATTGCCAGGCAGACACTCGTTACTACAGCTAGAAAAAATGATATTGATTTGATTGTAGTTATTCTAAAGGGTGAATCACATGAAATTTACAAAGATACCAACGCACTCTTAGACTATGGCTTTGACTCCTATAAATCTCTTGAGCTTCATACACCTAATGATACCTTAGCAAGATTACCTATCTATTCTATTAAGAGTGGTAAGCTCTATGAAGTTGGGACAAGCAAGATAGGTGTTCGTGAATCAAAAAATATAATAGTAGAAACCGATTTAAAGCGTAGAGAACTTATTACACAGGTAGACCTTCCTGAATACCTAGAAATCGGTATACAAGAAAATGATGTAGTCGGTACTATCACTTATATCGACAAAGGCAAAACTTTAACCCAATCTGAACTCATTGTCTCTGCCATAGATTTCACACCTGCACCTTATAAGGCTAACTATCCGCCTATATCTCCAACGACTTCAAAACTTTCTTTGATTTTTAGTATACTTATAGGCATCATTTTATTCATTATTGTTATTATATTGCTTGTTCGTTTGAAAAGTAAAAATAAGTTTAAACATAAAAAACTTAAGTTTAGCAAAACAATAAAGTAGGTAGATTCTTCTTTCCATGAATCTACCTACTTTATTGTTTTAAAAGATAATTATTTTGCCATCTTGCCATAACCTATCTAACGCATAAAATTCTGCATCTTCCTTATAAAGAATATGAATAATGACATTTTGATAATCCATCAAAATCCAAGAAGCTGTATCATATCCCTCTTTCTGATAGGCCTCATATCCCTCTTGTCTTAATACAAACTCTACCTCATCTGCTAATGCTTTAGTCTGTCTTGTATTGCTCCCTATAGCAATAACAAATATATCTGTTAGTGTGGTCAACTCATGTACATCTAATACTTCAATATCTTCAACTTTTTTATTATTAATAATTTTATAAATTGTTTTAGCTAGTTCTATAGAATGATTATTCACCCTTATAAAGCCCCTCTCTTTATGCCATTACTGAACTGAACTGTGAAGCTATTAAATAAATATAATAAATAACAAACATCCCAAGGAATATACATCCTTCTTTTTTTGATACTTCTCTCTCTGACTTACTAAATATAAATAAGGCAACAGTAGCTATAAGCATAACCATAAGATCTGTATAAATAGCCTCTACTGGTACAATATTTCCTAGTAATGCAGATGGTAATCCTACTACAAAACAAATATTAAAGATGTTACTTCCTATAATATTTCCTATTGCAATATCTTGAGCCTGTTTCTTAGCAGCTGTTACTGAGGTAACAAGTTCTGGTAATGAGGTTCCAAATGCTACTATAGTTAAAGAAATAAACTTTTGTCCAACACCCATGCTTACTGCTATCTTACTTGCAGACTCTACTACAAAATTTCCACCAACTACAATACACACTAGGCCAATAAGTGTATAAATAGAAGCTTCTTTAAGAGAATATTTAGACTCAACTTCTTCAACTTCTCCTTTTTTAGCCAATGTAATAAGATAATAAAGGAATACAGCAAAGAAGATAAGTATAACAATACCATCACCTCTACTAATCATATTTACTGAACCATTATCAAATAACGTATCTCCTAAAAGAATAAACAATAATAAACTCACCAAAAAAGTAAATGGTATTTCTTTTTGAATCGTATTATTCTTTACCTTTAGAGGAAATATCCAAGCAGATATCCCTATAATTAAAAGGATATTTAAAATATTACTTCCTATAACATTTCCAAGGATCATATCGCTATTATTGCTTAACATGGCCTTTACACTTACTGCCATCTCAGGTGCACTTGTTCCAAACGCTACAATCGTTAATCCTACTAAAATATCTGGCACACGTAAGTTCTTTGCTATAGCTGCCGCTCCATCTACAAAATAATCCGCACCTTTAATGAGTACAACGAACCCTATTACCAATATAACTAACTGTATCACTATATTCTTCATTAAATCCTCCCGAAATTATCCTATAATATTTCTATATTCTTCTATTAACCTATCTGTGATAGGATGTACTTCTTGACCTAATTCACCCTCTATATAATTCTTAGAGCTCTCTAACGCTTTATACATAGCTTTGTCTAAATCATATAAAGCAGTTCTTCTAATCTCTTCTAGCCCCTTATACGGGCTTCTACCATGCTCTGTCATATCCGCTAAATATATAATCTTCTCTAAGTCCGTCATATGAGTTCTACCTACCGTATGATACCTAATACTATCTAGTATCATTTCATCTTTTATACCCCAATCAGCTTGTAAAATAGCTGCGCCCACTTTACCATGTGCCAAGTTAATATGTTGCTTTTCAAATGCGTCTAACTCAATATCATAGTTCTGGCATGCTGCTTTCATTGCTTCTCTAGGCAATTCTTTTGCTACATCATGAAATAATGCTGCTACAAATATCTTATCGGTATCCACTTGATGTATCTTGCCTAATTCTAATGCCATCTGCACTACACCCTTGATATGCACATAGCGTTTATTAGAAACCTTTTCAGATACATATTGACTCATCCGAGTTACAATCTCTTTATTAAAAGATATAGGTTGAATATAGATTTTATGCTTATTAATATACTTTTCTACTTCTTCTGTAACAAGATACTTTATGGATCTGCCTACTTCTACTCTTTCTCTTATATCCGAGGAAGATATGGCTAAAGCAGGTACTTCTAAAAATCTAATACTTGACTTAAACTGCTCTCTTAAAGAAGTCACCTTATCTAAAAGGTCTTGTTTATTATATCCAGGTCTAGTCACTGCTACAAATGTACATAACTGCAGGAGTTCTTCTGGTGCTTTCCAAGTAAGTATTTCATGTATAGCATCTGCACCTGTAATAAAATATAATTTTACATTTTTACCATAAATACTTTTTAGTTCTTTTATAGTATCTATAGTATAAGTTACACCATCTCTATCAAGCTCTATTCTAGATACATTAAAATGAGCATTAGCTACTGTTGCTAGGACAGTCATCAAGTATCTATGCTCAGCTGTTGTTATATTTATATTAGATTTATGAGGAGGATTGCCTGTAGGCACAAATAAAACCTCATCAATGCTAAACTCATTTCTCACTGCTTCTGCAGTAACTAAGTGTCCCATATGTATAGGGTCAAATGTTCCACCCATTATAGCTAATTTTTTAACTGATTTTATATCTGATGACATAGCAGATATTGATCTCCTTTATCCATCTATTTTAGCTTATTAAATTTTAAGATATTATACCCTACTTTTCTGCAGGATATAATATCTTATGAGATTTATTTTAAAGGTAATTTAATTTTTGGGTTCTTTTTAGCTGCCTTATAAAGTACAATTTTTTTACCTATTACTTGAACAGGAATACAGTTTGTACGTTCACTAAGCACTGCACAGATATCCTTTGGATCTTCTAAACAGTTGTTTAATACACTAATTTTAATCATTTCTCTTACGCCTAATGCCTCACCAATAGCCTCTGTAAGCTCTGGTGTTACACCATTTTTACCTACTTGGAATATAGGATCCATTGTCTGAGCTATTGATTTTAAATAAGCTCTTTGTTTACTTGTGATAGTTTTCATTTAAACTTCCTCTCTATTTAAAGTATTCAAACTCTAAATCGTAAATTCTAACGGTATCACCTTCAGCAATACCTTTTTCTTCTAATTCTGCAATGATACCTTTTTCTTTTAGATATCTTTGGAAGAATGCGAATCCTTTTTCAGTCTCAAGTGCAGTATAGCCCATCATTCTCTCTACCCCTGTACCCTCTACTGCAAAGTATCCTTCTTCTTCTTCAGTAATTGTAAATGGCGTATTGCCTGCCTTTGTACTCATTTCTTCGAAGTCTGGCTCGAATATGATTACTTCATCTGGCACTGTTGCTAATAACGTAGAAACATCTTCTAATAATTCTTGAAGATTTTCATTAGCTGCTGCTGAAATAGGCACAACTTTGATGCCTTTTGGCTCAAATTCTGCTTTTAATCTCGCAAGATTTTCTTCAGATTCATTAATATCCATTTTATTAGCTGCAATAATTTGTGGTTTTGTTTCTAAAATCTGTGGGTTATAAGCATTGATTTCTTTTTTAATCGTATAAATATCCTCTACCGGATCTCTTCCTTCTGATCCTGAAACATCTACAACATGTACGATAACTTTCGTTCTTTCTACATGTCGTAAGAAGTCATGTCCAAGACCTACTCCTTCTGCTGCACCTTCTATAAGCCCTGGAATATCTGCCATTACAAATTGTTTTCCATACTTATTTGTAATAACTCCAAGGTTAGGTGAAAGCGTTGTAAAGTGATAATTAGCAATCTTAGGTTGTGCATTACTAACCATTGAAAGTAATGTAGACTTTCCTACATTTGGATAACCTACGAGTCCAACATCTGCTATCATCTTAAGTTCTAAAGTAACCCAATATTCTTTAGCTAATTGGCCTTTTTCTGCATACTGTGGTGCTTGTCTTGTAGCTGTTGCAAAATGCTGATTACCTCTTCCGCCTTTTCCTCCGCGGAATATAGTTTGTCTTTCATTTGCTTTATGAAGGTCTGCTATAACTTTTCCTGTTTCAGCTTCTTTAATAACAGTTCCTTGTGGTACTTTAATGATAAGATCTTTTGCATCTTTACCATGGCAACGTTTCTTTCCACCATTTTCTCCATTTTCAGCTTTATAATGTCTATGATGTCTAAATTTCATTAGTGTATTTGAGCCTGAATCCACTTCAAATATAATGTGGCCTCCACGACCTCCATCTCCACCATCTGGTCCACCATTTGGTACATATTTTTCTCTTCGGAAGGAGACATGTCCATCTCCACCTTGTCCCGATCTTACGAATATTTTGACGTTATCTACAAACATGATTTCACTCCCTTCTTCTCTATTGTTTGTTATATTTGTTGTTATATTTGTTTTTTTATTATAACTATAAAAAGAAGGTTTCAACCAGATGTTGAAACCTTCCTGCATATCTATTACGCTTCTATTGCTACTGGATATACAGAAACTTGTTTTTTGCTTCTGCCTTTACGTTCAAATTTAACTTTTCCATCTACAAGTGCGAATAGTGTGTCGTCGCCTCCACGTCCTACGTTTTCACCTGGATGAATTTTAGTTCCCCTTTGACGGTATAAAATATTACCAGCTTTTACAAATTGTCCATCTGCTCTTTTAGCGCCTAAACGTTTAGATTCAGAGTCACGACCGTTTTTAGTTGATCCAACTCCTTTTTTATGAGCAAAAAACTGAAGGTCAAAAAGTATCATTTAAGTCACCTCCTAAGTTTTAATCTATTTTTTTTATTTTGTATTTATTATAATGTATTCTCCGTACATTTGTTTAATTGACTTTAATCCTAAAATCATACTATCTAATAAGACAGTAGCTTTGGAATCTAATTGATTTCTTTTTCTGTTAGGAAAATTACAATCAATAACTCCGTTTTTACTATCCACAGTATTCATGGATAATGGTTCATCGGTTAATTCTTCAACAGAATTAATTGTATTAATAACTAAGGTACTTACACCAGCACATACAATGTCCGAACCTGCTTCAGCATAGCCAGCATGTCCATCTAATCTAAAGCGATATAATATATCTTTCTCAAAATACAAATCTACACAAATCATAATAATTACGCTTCAATAGCTGTAATTTTAACTTTTGTATATGGTTGACGATGACCTTGTTTCTTTTTGTAACTTTTTTTAGCTTTGTATTTGAAGACGATAATTTTTTTGCCTTTACCTTCTTCTACAACATCAGCTTTAACAGTTACACCACTTACAACTGGGCTACCAACAGTAAGCTTGTCATCCTTGGAAACAGCAATAACTCTGTCGAATACAATCGTTTCACCAGCAGCAACGTTTAATTTCTCTACGTTAACTAATGAACCAACTTCAACTTTGTATTGTTTTCCACCAGTTTCAATAATTGCGTACATCTTGTACACCTCCTCATTCCGAAAACTCGCCGAATACGGTACTATTTCTAGTTTTGAACCTCTCCGTGCGGCTAAAACACTTAATTAATATAGCATACTCTTTTTTTACTGTCAACCAATTTATGAAATATGATAGGTTATGTTGAAAATTTCTGCTTGTTCTTTAGTTTCTCTTGTTAGCTCTATCTCTATACTATAAGTTTTTTGTAGTAAATTGACTAATTCATTCTGCATTATATAATCATAAAGATTTGTTTTACATTTGATAAATAATTTATTATTAGTTGTGTTAAGTAAAATATCCTTAATTTTAGCTTCTATCAAATAAGTCATATAAGCAGCTTTGTATTCTCCACCTATAGCCCCACAACAAGAGCAATCTGAATAGATACTATGATACAAGCTCGTATATCGCTTTGTACGGGATATTTGCAGTAGGCTTAGCTCCGTTATAGGGTAAGCCGTGCTTCTGCCATTATCTAGCCGTTTAAGGCATTCTACTGCATATTCATATATATCTTGCTTAGATTTTTTATCTTTTAATTCGATAAGATCTATAATAATCATTCCTGAAATATTTCTTCTTATCATTTGCTTAATAGATTCTTCTATAGCTAAGGTATTAATCTGCGTAATAGATTTATCGTGATTTTTTTTAATAATTGCTTTTGCACTATTAACATCTATCACCGTCATAGCTTCTGTTGGCTCTATGACTAAATTACCACCATTTTTAAGCCATACTTTCTTTTTAAGCGTATCACCAAATTGTTTTTCTACATCATAAAACTTAAAAACATTTTCTAATGAAGAAAGAAGAACATATTCGTGCTTCATATCAGATGCATATTTTTCTAAATTATCTTTTATCTCACCCATTAGATTATGGTCATTACATATAATTTTCAAACTTTCTACTTTAGTAATATTATCTAAAATAATCTTAAGTGCAAAGCTTTTATCTTCTATTAAGACAGACCCCTTTGACAGATTATCTTTAGTAGCCATTAGTTGATCTGCTTGTTTTACAAGTTCTAATAGTTCAGTTAACAGCTCTTCTTCTGATGCTGAGCTCCCACTTGTTCTAACAATAAATCCATATTTTTCTCCGCCTTGTTCTTTGATCCAGTTTTTTAATCTCATACGCTCTTCAGGTATTTTGATTTTTTTAGAGACTGAAACGCCTTGTTCAAAAGGTAAACACACCAGATGTTTACCTTGAATATTAACAAAAGCCGTAAGTTTATGCCCTTTAGATCCTACATTTTCACGCATGACTTGCACAGGTAACCTTTGTCCCTGTCTAAGTCGTGCTTTATAGCATTCTGGAATTTGTTTGAAATGTAATAAACCATTTTTCTCTGTACCAAAATCTACGAATACAGCTTCTAGGTTCTTAACAATATCTGTTATTTGCCCTTGAATAACTCTATTTTGTAAATCCTGTTCAAACTTATTCTGTAAATAAATCTGTTCTAACTGATTTTCATGAACAACTCCTATTTTAGTGAAAGTCAAAGAACAATCTATTAAGATAACTTTATTCATTAGACTCTCTCACATGTATATATTGGAGTAAACTGGTCATCCTTTTCTGCATAAAGCTCTATTCTTTCTATACAGTAAGGTATCTCTTCTAATTTAGCACCTAATACAGCTTTTAATAAAAGTTCTGGACTGAGGTTTTGTTTACTTCCTGCATATAAATTCAAGTTGATGATATAATCATTTTCTGTTATTTCTATAGAGTAATTCATAACTAACGGCTTTACATCTACTTCAATAAATTTCTTTTTACTTTTCTTTTGTACTAATAGCCCATCTTTAGCAAGCTGATCATCAAAATATTTTTCAAAATCACTTTCTACACTATCTTTAGGAATAGTAATTTGATAATCTGCAGCCCCTACCATGCTCATAAGTGATTCTGCACGTTCCGCTACTTCATACATATCTAAAATTTGAATTTCATTAACTAATACTTCATTTAATCTAGCTTTTGTCTCTTCAATATCTACATCTTGATCTGTTACGATATCTATATATTCGCCTACACTACTTACCCCTACTGATAAAGGCATGGCAAAATACACTAGTGCATGTGGATTAAATCCTTGTGAATAAGCTATTGGAATTCTAGCTACTTTTATAGCACGTTGGAAAAGTCTCATAGTATCTAAATGCCCTACAAATTTTACTTTTCCTTGTTTTGTAAACTTTCCTCTAATTCTCATAACATACTCCTTTTTTAAACTTGTTCGCTCCACATCCTGAACATTTTTCTCTACAATGTGGTGTAGTTGCTTCTTCTTTTGCACGTTTACTTTCTCTAATGAGGAAGCTTTTAGTTACCCCAATATTAATATGATCCCAAGGTAATACTTCTTCATAACTTCTTTCTCTATTTGCATAGAACGCAAAGTCTACTTCTGCAATCTCAGCAGCTTTATGCCATTTTTCACTATTAAAATACTCCCCCCAGCTATCAAATTTACAGCCTAATTTAAATGCTTCATAAATAAGGTTCGCTACTTTACGGTCTCCTCTAGCAATAACAGCCTCTAATACGCTTGTTTTTGCATCGTGGTGGTTATATTTAATTTGTTTTCTAGTAATAGCCTTTTTAAGCATCATATGCTTAGCCATAAATTCTTCTGCTGTATCTTGTGCATTCCACTGGAATGGTGTAAAAGCTTTTGGTACAAAACAAGATGTACTTACTACAAGCTGTACTGTATTTTGTCTTTCATTTTTATCAATTCCAAAGAACTCTTTCACTATCTTATCGGATAATTCAGCTATCCCTAGCACGTCCTCTGTTGTTTCAGTTGGTAGTCCTAACATGAAATAAAGTTTTACTCTATTCCATCCACCTCTAAAGGATAAATCACATCCTCTTAAGATTTCTTCTTCTGTAATATTTTTATTAATAACATCTCTCATACGTTGTGTTCCTGCTTCAGGAGCAAAAGTTAAGCTACTTTTACGTACCTCTTGGACTTTTTGCATCAGGTCTACAGAAAACGCATCAACTCTTAGTGATGGCAATGAAATATTAACCATTTTTTCATTGCATATATCAATAAGTTGTTCCGCAAAAGGACCTAAATCTTTATAGTCACTTGTACTTAAAGAGGCTAATGAAATTTCTTCGTATCCTGTAGAATCTAGTAATTTCTTAGCATGAGATATAAGCGTTTCTTTAGATTTTTCTCTAACAGGTCTATAAATCATCCCAGCTTGGCAGAATCTACAACCTCTTAAACATCCTCTAAACATCTCTAGTGTCACTCTATCATGTACCGCTTGAATCCAAGGAATAACTTGCTTCTCAGGATAAAATACGCTATCTACATCTTCAATAATTACTTTATTGATAACTGGCTTAGCTTTCGGATGTAATGTTACTTTTTCTTTAATTGTTCCATCTTCATTATAAACTTCTTCATAGAAACATGGTACGTACATACCATCTATATCTAATAAGGCTTCTAAAAATTCTTTTCTAGTATGCCCCTTCTTTTTATATTCTTTGTAAAGATCTAATATATCATCGTAACAAGCTTCTCCCTCTCCTAAATAGAAGAAATCTACAAAAGGCGCTAATGACTCTGGGCTGTATGCACAAGGTCCTCCTGCTACAATAATTGGATCTTCTTCTGTTCTATCTTTACTCCAAAGAGGTATATTGGCAAGCTCTAACATATTAAGTATATTAGTATAACTCATTTCATATTGCAGTGTGAATCCTACAAAATCAAAATCTCTTACATCTGAATGTGTTTCTAATGAGAATAATGGTAAATTGTTCTTTCTCATTAATTCTTCCATATCTAACCATGGTGAATAAACTCTTTCACAATAAGTATCTTCTCTTCTATTTAAGAAATGATATAAAATTTGCATCCCTAAATGACTCATTCCTACTTCATATACATCCGGAAAGGCAAAAGCGAATCTAACATCAACTTCTCCAATTTCTTTTTGATAGGAATTGATTTCCCCACCAATATATCTAGCTGGTTTATCTACTTGTTTTAAAATAAAATCTGAAATATTAATTTTTCCCATCTCTTTCCTCCATCTAAGATAAAAGACTATCTTTTCTAATGTAATATTCGGTTTTTTAGTTCTATAAATGTATCATAAACATACTTCCACTGTATATCGCCTTGTAAATATTCTTCAATCTCACCTATTAATTCATGATTTATAGTAGTCACAATGCATATACCCAAAAAAATAACAATACAGATACTTATCTCTATCATTACTCTTGTAGAAAAACTACTATATTTAGCTTGTTTTATATCAAACAAATTATATTTTTTCATGGTTATCCCCTTATTATACATTTCCACTTTTTAGTATTATATATATGGGATGACCTTGTTTTTTATGAATGTGCAAAATAAAAAAAGACTTAAAAAAGTCTTTTTATTTTACAACTTCTCTCCAACTCAAATCTCCACGCTCTAATGCTTTAACTAATAATTCAGCTGTTGCTAAATTAGTTGCAATAGGTATATTATGGATATCACATAATCTCTCTAACGCCCCTACATCGGGTTCATGTGGCTTCTGAGTGACTGGATCTCTTAAGAAGATTACCATATCTAATTGGTTGTGTGCAATTTGAGCACCTAATTGTTGTGATCCACCTAGATGTCCTGCTAAATACTTATAAATATTTAAATTTGTACTCTCTTCTACCAAACGTCCTGTTGTTCCTGTAGCATATAAAGTATGTTTAGCTAATATATGTCTGTAGGCAATAGTAAAGTTTTCCATTAATTTTTTCTTTGCATCATGTGCAATAAGTCCTATATTCATCGACTAACACCTCCTAAAACATAGTTTCTTCTCTTCTCATGGCTACATTAAGAACTAATCCCATTCCTATCATGTTTGCCCAAAGAGAACTTCCGCCATAGCTTATAAAGGGTAATGGCAACCCTGTATTAGGTAATAAATTTGTTACAACTCCCATATTTACAAATGACTGAATGGCTATCATCCCTATATAGCCCCCCACAATCAACTTACCAAAATCATCGGGGGCAGCATGGGCGATCCATAAGCCCCTTGCAATGAGTAAGAGTATTATACCCAGCATAATAAATACACCTATAAACCCAAATTCTTCAGCTATTATTGCTACAATAAAATCATTATGTGATTCTGGTAAATAATTTAATTGACTAATAGCTCCTTGATTAAGACCTTTACCATTTAATCCACCTGAACCTATAGCATGCACAGATCTACTTGTTTGATAATGGTCATCTAGACTATCTCCACCTTCGAATTTAGTAACTAATCTATCTCTTTGATAACCAGCAATAATTTTTTGATTAGGATTTTTCAAAATGTATCCCAACAACAAAACTACTGCAAGTAAGCCTATAATTGCTGCTGAAAAAATATACTTTAAGTCTAACTTACTCATAAATAATTGTACCACTAGTATGAGTACTATGACAATACTAGTTGATAAATTAGGTTGTCTATTTATAAGTATAAAGGGAATAAATTGAAATGCACCTATTATTCCTACAGTAACTATAGAGTTTATTTTAGGGTTGTATTTTTCTATCAGCTTAGCTGTACAAATAATTACAGAGATTTTGGCAAACTCTGAAGGCTGTATCTGTATCCCTGCTATTTCAATCCATCTAGCTGCTCCATTTACATTAACACCTAAGAAAAACACTGCTATTAAAACTAAAAGTGTCACTACATAAATACCTAAATACCATTCTCCTAATAGGTGATAATCTATAGACATAACTACAATCATAAGAATAAACCCGATTATAAAAAATGTAATCTGCTTGCTTACAATTGTTGTATCGCCAGAATAGGCCGTCGCACTACTGATAGCTACTGTTCCTATTCCTATAAGCATTGTCATTAGCAAAATCATCCATATATCTATATGCTTTAAATATTCTTTCTTAAACCTCAGCATCTTATTAATTCCCTTTCTAAGAGATAGAGACTTATAATCTGCTCTCTACCTTGCTTTTTTCAAATTCTTGATAGGGATATTGGCAGAAAGTACTGGCGATTTCGAGCCATTTCCTTCACACTGCATTGTTGATACTTCAATATTAAATTCATCTGTATCTATATCCACATACTTTGATATTACTTCTATAATATCAGCCCTCATCATCTCCAGTAGTTCTGTCGAACAGTTCATCCTATCGTGTATTAGAACTAGTTTTAATCTATCCTTTGCAACATTACTAGAATGATTTTTTTTCCCAAACAAACTATTAAAATCCAGCATCCCTTCTCCCCCTTTTCACTATTTTAGTTGTTAAATCCAAATATTTTTTTAACCTTATCTAAAAAGCTATTACTTGCATCTAAATCTAAAAATGGTATCTCTTTTCCTTCAAGTCGTTCGCCTATGTTTCTAAAAGCTTTACCCGCTAAAGAGCTATTATCAGAAGCTGCTGGCTCTCCTCTATTTGTTGTAATAACAATACTTTCATCGTCAGGTACTACTCCCACTAACTCAATAGCTAATATTTCTACTACATCATCCATAGCCATCATATCACCTCTTTTAACCATGTTCATTCTTACACGATTAATAATGAGTTGTGTATTAGATATACCGTTAGCCTCTAAAAGACCTATGATACGATCAGCATCTCTTACTGCTGATACCTCTGGTGTTGTTACAACTAATGCTCTATCCGCTCCTGCAATGGCATTTTTAAAGCCCTGTTCAATACCTGCTGGGCAATCTACAATAACATAATCAAATTCTTCTCTTAATCCATCACATAGTTTTTTCATTTGTTCTGGACTTACAGCATCTTTATCTCTTGTTTGCGCAGCTGGTAGTAAAAATAATCCATCAAAACGCTTGTCCTTAATTAAGGCTTGTTTTAATCTACATCTGCCCTCTACAACGTCTACTAAGTCATACACAATTCTATTTTCAAGACCCATAACAACATCTAAATTTCTAAGCCCTATATCCGCATCAAGTAAAACAACTCTTTTACCCAATAAATTAAGTGCTGTACCTATATTCGCAGAGGTAGTTGTTTTTCCTACCCCACCTTTACCTGATGTAACAACTATTACTTGACTCATAAAAGTTCCCCCCAATATTTTTTATACTTATTCTACCATATGATTTAGTGTTTTGAAATCTATTTCCTCAACATAAATCTGTTCATTGTTTATATATGCTATCTGAGGCAAGTATTCTTTCTTGCTACAAAGCGCTTCTCCATCGGGAGATTGTGCAATAATATTCTTTATACCTACTTGAACAGGATACATCCCAAAGGCTAATACGAAAGGTACTTTTACTGAAGCATTTAACCCCGCATGCACTTTTCCTTTTAGGTTTCCTAGTACAATAATATTATCATCAGCCGTAATCACTGCACCTGGATTTACATCTCCTAGTACCACGACACTCCCTTTATAATTAATTTCTTGGCCTGATCTTAATACGCCATAATGAAAATAAGTAAAAGAGGTATTTTGATTGGCTAGTTGACCGAGTATCCACTGCTTTTCATCTTCTTTTTTAGTTAGTTCATCTTCAGTAAATTCATGTACAAATGAGATATCTAATATATTTTGATTTGTTAATAGCTTAAGTAGCCTATCTTGCTCCTCCGTCACTAAAGACCTTCCTTTAAATCTCATACTCACTTTTGCACCCGTAAAAAACTTTCTAGAAGCTTTTAATTTTTGTTCAAAATTAGTAAGTATTTCTTCAAAAGAAGCTTCTTCATCTAGATGTACTATAATACCATCTATACTTCCTTTAAATACAACTAAATTTTCTATGCTCATACTTCTCCCCCTTAGTCTATAAACATATTGTCTAAAGTTGTTTCTTCTACTGTCTGCTCTAGTTTAAAGTAACTTGTTAAAATATCTTTAGATAATTGTGAATTTAGTGATCCTAGTCCATTTGCATTATATATTGCTGTTACTATAGCCACTTGAGGCGCCTCATAAGGTGCAAAACCTGCAAACCAAGCATGCTCATATTTACCTTCCTGAGCTGTTCCAGTTTTACCTGCTACATCAATTTCAAAGTTTTGGAACTCTGCCCTTGAAGTACCAGCACTTCCTTGGGTAGCACGTAGCATACCTTCCTGGATAGCCTTTATGTTTTTTTCAGAAACGTCTAAAGTATTATAAACCTTTACATCTGTAGCTTCATAACGGTTCTCTTCTTTTGCATTATAGATACCATTTATAACCTTAAGGTCATAAACTTCTTTACCATTAGCTACGGCTGCTATATATCTAGCCATTTGAACTGGTGTAAACGCATTATATCCTTGTCCTATAGCTGTTCGGATAGTAATACCATCACTCCAATCTATGTCAGCCCCTGAAAGCAAGTACGTAGCAAGTGTATTAACTAAGCTACTCTTTATCTTAATTGCCACATAATCAATATAATAATCCTTATCAACTTCTAAATTTTCAATACGGTCTTTAAGTTCCTGTATAACTTCTGGGTTAGTTCCTTTTTTTAGTTCTCTATTATAAATAGTATTATAAGCATGATCATAAGTTTCTATAATATCATCTATAGGTATTATCTCAACTGCCTCTATAATCATATCTTCAACATACGTGTCAATCATGTATTCTAGATGCTTGATAAGTTGATCCCGTGTTTTGCTCTTTAATGATCTTTTAGAATTATCATTCATGGTATTCATAACAATATCATCTACAACATCATTTAATTTCAACTGTAGTTGGCCTTGGATACTTTCAAAAGCTGCATTCACAATTCCCTCTAAATCTTCTTCAAGAACCTCTTGTAACAAAGGTTCTAAATTACGTTTTAATTCATATTGAATAAGATAATCTATCTGACCATTTAAGTCTTTATATTCTGAGCTTTCTGCTGGATAAATCCCTTTTTTAAGCTCATCTGTTACTTCAGCTACTCTTCTTATCTTTCGCTCTTCATCCATAGTCTTAACACTTGATAAGATACTTGCCATCTGTCTATTTACTAAGTTCTCCGGTGTAGATACATTAGGATCACTCTCCATAAGTTCTATTCCCGTCGGTTCATGAAGCCCAAACATCTCAACATACTTATTTAATAGCTTAATATTAGCATAAGGAGCACTACTTCCTTTCCCTAAGTTATAAGCAAGTTCAAAGAAGTAATAGTTACAAGAAACCTCTAGCGCTTTTGCCAAATTGGTTGCCCCATGAGTATGTCCTGAATTACCAAATATCCAGCATTTTGGATAAGGCGCTCCAGCTTTTGTGAATTCACCTCTATCATAAATAATAGTCTCTGGTGTTATAAGTCCCTCTTCTAGTCCCGCAAGACTTGAAACCATCTTAAAAATAGATCCTGGCGCTTTTGCAGTCATAAGTGCTCTATTCCAAAGCATACTACGAGAATCAAAAAGCGTATTGTAATATCTATTAAAATTAGTTGTCATCTGATTACTGTCATAAGATGGGTATCCCACCATAGAAAGTACTTCTCCCGTATGGATATCTACAACAACAGCAGCTCCGCTAAAAGCTCCTACCGCAAACTGATTAGGCTTTAAGTTCCCTGCTTCTAGTTGTGAAATGATAATATGCTCTGCACTGCCTGAAGGGTTGCTTTTAATAGATTGCACAGTTTCTTCAGATAGTTTCAAACTACCTTGTTCATGAAGTGCTAATATAAGTTCTTTATCCGTAAAAAGAGATGGTTCTTCTTTTACCCATTGTAGTAAAAGGTCCTGCATAGTTAAATCCTGCTTAACAATTTCATCTAGCCTCTCATATTCCTGACTAAGTTTTGTATATATTTCCTTTTGCTTAGTGCCTTCTTCTGCTTCTTTCATTTGAGTAATATTTAGCTGACTACTTTCTATCATAGATACTAAAATTTCTCTAGCTGTTAAAGGTAAGACATTTTTTTTCTGCCCTTTTATCTGTTCTACAACTGCTTCACTTAATCTCTTTTCTACACTCTCATAAGTCGCACGCTGTAAATCTAGATCTATAGTTAAAAAAACATCATTTCCTTGCATTGCATCATCTTTTTCTATCGTGTGAACTTTTCTTCCAACACTATCTACTTCTACATACTCTAGGCCTTTTTCACCTTTTAGTTCTGCTTCCATAGACTTTTCAATGCCTTCATGTCCTACTATGTCATCTCTGTCATAGCCTTTTTCTTTCAGCTCTTCATACTGACTCTCTGTGATAGATCTTGTATAGCCTAAGATATTCCCCATAATTTCGCCTTCAGTATAATATCTAATAGATTCTACTTCTACTAATACACCAGGGAAATCATTATGGTTTTCCTCTATTTGAGCCACTGTTTTCTCAGAGATATTACTAGCTATAGTTACTAATTTGTATTTACTGTAAGCTGATTTATACATAGCTACACGTAAGGCAATAATCTTTCTGGCATCTGCATCTGAAATAGCCTTATCTATATTAAATACTTTATCACTTCTTAAATAACTAATCATTTTCTCTGCTGAATAACCTAATATTTCTTGTCTATGCTCTTCATTATTATAAGGGATGGAATACACGAATTGATTAATTTCTGTCTTACTTCCTGTATATTCAAAAGGTACTTCCTTTGAAATAGGTACTGTATCAATATATTCATCACCATTGGCTACTAATAAATTTGCCACTTCTAAAAGTACTTTATTAAGTTCACCTTTTTCCATCTTTACTTGCTGATCTACCTTTAATACATAAGTCGGTTTATTTGTTGCTAAAGGCCTTCCATATCTATCAAAAATCAAGCCTCTTGTAGCTGGAATCTCAATGGTTCTTTCTACACTTGCTCTAAGGTTACTCGAATATTCATCGTAATCTATGATTTGTAACTTAAAGAATTTAAGTAGGAGTACAAAAAACAAAAAACATATTCCTACAAACATTAAAAATTCTCTTTGCTTAAAAATATGGAGGATCTTATTCATACCTTTTTTCATTTAGATCCCTCCTAAAATATATTTCTCGTCTTTCTTTCATGTAGTTCAAGCCTCTCATTAATCATATAAGTTAGCTGATACACTAATAATGATAATGTCACTGTATAAATTAATTCTGGAATAATAATTGTCTTTAAGAAAAATATGATGTTTAATTTACCTCTCATAATAAATAAAAACATTGAAGAAAAGTTCGCAAACAAACTACTAAATAAGGTGCATAAAAATGGGATAATAAAGTTTTCTCTATAAAAGTTCTTATTAAATTTTCCGCAAACATATCCAATAAGGGCATATGTAATCAGTTTAGGTCCTAGCATTGTTCCAAAAGTTATATCATATAGAATCCCTGCGAATGCCCCTACACATAGACCTTCCTTACTACCTCGTAAAAGTGCAAAGGATACAATAATCATTACCATAAAATTAGCAGATACTCCTCCTATTCGGAGTGCATCAAATACAGTAACTTCTAATATATGCACAATAGTTAGAAGTACTCCTATCACTGCTATTCTCATCTCTATTCCTCTATTCATTTTTTATCACAAGCATATTTTCTAAATGCTTGAAATCTACAAAAGGTTTAACATAGGCATATTGGGTTAGGCCATTTTTACCTATCGTAACTTCTTCAACAATACCTATTGGAATCCCTGGTGGATAGATATCACTTAAATGAGATGTAATAATCTGATCACCTTTAACAACTTCAGATTCAATATCTATTTCCATTTTAGCCATTCCTTTGTTTGTGAGCTCAATATCTCCTCTTAATATCCCTATATCGCCTGTCCTAACTACCTTTGCACTTACATAGCTTCTGTCATCTATAATACCCAGTACTTTAGATGAAAAGGTATCTGTTTCTATAATATGACCAACTAATCCACCACTAGATAATATAACATCATTTTCTTCTAGTTCATCAGTGGTTCCTTTGTCAATTCTAAATACTTTATACCAATTCCCTGAGTCTCTTCCAATAACATTAGCCCCTATACTTGGGTAATCTCTATATCTTTGTTCTATTTCCAATAATCCTTTTAATTGATTATTTTCATTTCTAAACTGTTCTAATATAGTATTTTCATAGACAAGCCTTTCATTTTCTTTTGTTAACTCTTCGTTTTCAGATATAAGTGTATCTAGATTTTTAAAATATCTAGATACACCACCTATTTTATCCGATAGAATAGTGACAGTTTTTTGAAAAGGGTAGGTAATCATGTCTGCTGTAGTACTTAGTAGTGTAATATCATACTTACTGCCTAAAATAACGACTGCTAGAAGTATTACAACTACACTACCACTGATTATAATTATCTTTTTTTTGATTTTTTGTGATAATTTCACTGCCCTCTCTCCTGTCTATTTATCATCTGCAAATAATCCTGCCCACTTTTCTATATTCTCTAAAGCAAGACCTGTACCACGTGCTACACAATCTAATGGATCTTCTGCTATATTTACAGGCATGCCTGTCTCTAAGCTGATTAAAGTATCTAATCCTTTAAGTAAAGCCCCTCCACCTGTAAGCATAATACCACTTTCCATAATATCTGCTGCAAGTTCTGGTGGTGTCTTCTCAAGTGTTGATTTAATAGCTTCTACAATAGCATTGACTGGTTCTTTAATAGCATCTGTTACTTCTCTTGATGTAATTGTAAGGATTTTTGGAAGTCCTGTTACTAAGTCACGACCTCTTATTTCCATAGTTGCTTCTTCTGTCATTGGATAAGCTGCACCAATTGTTACTTTAATTTGCTCTGCAGTTCTTTCACCAATCATAAGATTGTATTCTTTTTTGATGTAAGACACAATGTATTCATCAAATTCATCTCCAGCTATTCTAAGTGATTTACTAGCTACTATACCACCTAATGATATAACTGCTACATCTGTTGTCCCACCACCGATATCTACTACCATATTACCTGTTGGTTCTTCCACTCTAAGCTGTGCTCCAATAGCTGCTGCCATAGGCTCTTCCATAATAAGTGCTTGTTTAGCTCCAGCTTTTAATGTAGCTTCTTCTACAGCTCTTTTTTCTACAGATGTTACACCTGATGGTACACAGATAATTACACGTGGTTTTGGTGAAAATAATGATTGCTTGTAAGCTTTTCCTATAAAATATCTAAGCATAGCTTCTGTTGTGCTAAAATCAGCAATAACCCCATCTTTTAATGGTCTAATTGCTACAATGTTACCAGGTGTTCTCCCGATCATTTGTTTTGCTTCATCACCTACTGCTAAAATTTGGTTTGTTTTTTCTTTTATTGCTACTACAGATGGCTCATTCACCACAATTCCTTTTCCTTTTACAAACACAAGTGTATTAGCTGTTCCAAGGTCTATACCCATATCTTTTCCAAACATAATTTATCCTCCTACGTCTATTATTATTATTATTTATGTTATTATTAAAATTTTCTTCCATAATACACAAAATCCCATATTTAACATGATACAGTTTTTTTCTTGTTTTTTCAACATAAAAAACACGTTTCTTATTTGAATTAATAATATTTCAGACGCATCCTTCTTCTTTTAGACTGATATAGATTCCATCACCTATTATAATATGATCTATAAGTGGGATGCCTACCAACTCACCAACTTGCTTAAGCCTAGCTGTAATATTAATATCTTCTTTACTAGGAGTTGGGTCTCCACTCGGATGATTATGCAGTGCTATAATGCTATAAGCTGATTTACTAATCGCTTTTTTATAAACTTCTCTTGGATGTACAATGGAGGCAGTAAGACTCCCTTTAGATATCATTTCATGGGTTATCATTCTACACTTAGCATCTAAAAGAATTGTTACAAAACACTCTTCTTTGCAGTGTCGTAATTCTTCCATGAATAACTTTGAAATATCTCTAGGATTGTTGAACTTAATTTTACCTGCATATTTTTGCTTAGCTATACGCTTAGATAGTTCTAGCAACGCAAGAATTTGTATGGCCTTTATCTTCCCAATTCCTTTTATCTTATTAAGTTCTTCAAAGGTTAGTTCATAAAGAGCTACTAACTGTAGATCTTTGGATTTCATCTCTAAAACTTGCTGGGCTAATTCTACAACATTGCATTCTGTAGTCCCTGTACGCAAAAGAATAGCTAAAAGTTCTACATCCGTCAAACTCTGCTCTCCATATGTCAAAAACTTTTCGTAAGGTCTTGTATATATAGGTTGTTCTTCTATTTTCATATTCATTTACTCCTGTTTTTTATATTACAATTATTACCACATCCTTTAATCTTCATACTCTTTCTCACAAATTACAGCTATCTTTACTACAATAGTATTACATGTTTTTTCACTAAAATTAAATCCTTATTATTTTAATAGCAGATAAAAGCAATAAGGATTTGAATTCTCTCAAAAACTTATTGCTTTTATCTGCTTGAGTTTTTCATATAATTTACTAACAGGTAATCCCACTACATTAAAATAATCACCTTCTATTTTTTCTACAAATAACGCCCCTTGTGTTTGTATACCATAGGAACCAGCCTTATCCATAGGGTCACCTGTCCCAATATACTCCCATATCTCTTTATCACTTGAATTTTTCATAAAAACTGTAGTTTCTTCATAAAAACTCTCTGCTAATCCTGTTGATTTATTTTGTAGACTTATGCCAGTGAAAACTTTATGTGTTCTTCCAGCTAATCCTACTAACATTCTATAGGCTTCCTCTTTATCTTTAGGTTTACCTAGTATCTGCTTATCCACTACAACGATTGTATCACATCCTATTACAAGACTTTCCTCATACTCCCTAGCTACTGTTTCTGCCTTTTGGGCTGCTATTTTCATGACATTTTCTACTGGCGTTAACCTAGTGTCCATTGTTTCATCTGTCTCTTTAGAAATAATCTCAAATGTTATAGGTAATAAGCTTAGTAACTCTTTTCTTCTTGGTGATGCTGATGCTAGTATTATGTTTATCATCATTTCCTCCTATATTTTTTTATAAAGTAGTACCCCCGTCACCATGCCAAGTATCCCGGCTAAGGTAATTTCTATAGTAAATTGTACACTCATGACTAATACACCTAAATCTATATTGACCGGACTATCTAACCCAAAAGATTGTCCATACTGTATAAAACTTAAGAAACTTATATTCTTAGCTAAATCTCCCACAAAGTTCCCTACAGTCAATCCACCTAGCATGCATAGTAGTAATACCCAAAAATTTTTCGTCTTAACTGCCATTCATCCCGTCCCCCTATGACTAATCAAAATATTTACACTCTATTTTATCACGAATGACCCCTAAAACAAACCTTATCAAGAAAATAAAAACTACAATCTTACGCTTTGTAATCGATTGTAGTTTTTATAACTTTTTATAAATCTATCGTATGATTATTAACATTAATAGAAATAGGTGTATAAGGTAATTTAATAACCTCATCTAGTAAATTGTTGATTACTTTAGTTGGACACTTTGTCTTACATTTACCACAAGCAATGCATTTTGTGCTTTCTATCATAGCTATATTATTACTCATTGTAATAGCATCTACTTCACATTGTTTAATACATAATCCGCAACCTATACAGCCTACGGTGCAACTTGCCTTGACGTCTTTTCCTCTATCTTTTGAATTACAATTCACATGATAAGATGTTTTATAACTACCAATATGAATAATATCTCTTGGGCAGACAAGTACACAATTCCCACAAGCTTTACACTTTTCCTTATCCACCACGGCCAATCCATTTACCATAGTAATTGCATCAAAACTACAACTCTTCTCACAACTTCCAAATCCCAAGCAGCCATAAGCGCAAGTTTTTGGACCTCCATTTACAATGTGAGCATCTTGGCAATTTGTAATTCCAGTGTATTCATATCTCATCTTGGTATTCACATGATTGCCTTTACATTTGATAATAGCCGTTTTTCTTTCTCCTACTTCAGCCGTTATTCCCATTACCGTTGCAATAGCTTCTACTTGGCTGCTATTACAAACAGGGCATCCATTAGATTTACTTTCTCCATTTACTACTGCTTTTGCAAAAGCTTCGCATCCTGCAAACCCACAGCCCCCACAATTTGCACCTGGTAAATTTTCTTTTATCTTCTCTACACGTTCATCTACTGGTACTGCAAATTTTTTAGAGGCAACTCCAAGTCCTAGTCCAAATATTAATCCCATCCCACCAATAGCTACGACAGGATAAATCACATCTACTATATTCATCTTCATCCCTCCTTACTTAATCAAATTTTGGAAACCTAAGAATGCTATAGACATAAATCCGGCCGTTATCAGCGCTATTGGGAATCCTTTTAAGCAATGTAATATATTATTCTTTTCTATTCTTTCTCTAATCCCTGCAAATAGCACCATAACAATAGTAAATCCTATGGCTCCACCTAGCCCATTTACAACTGATTCTAGAAGAGAATAATTTTTTTGCATATTGATAATTGCAACCCCAAGTACTGCGCAGTTAGTTGTAATAAGTGGTAAATAAACACCTAATGCTGCATAAAGAGACGGACTTGTTTTTTGTATAACCATCTCTACAAATTGCACTAATGCCGCTATAACTAATATAAAGGCTACCGTATATAAATATTCAATATGTAATGGTACCAAAATAAAATCATACACCATATAAGAAATAAGAGAAGCAAGCCCCATAACAAATGTTACTGCCATTCCCATTCCTGTAGCTGTTTCAACTTTTTTAGATACCCCTAGAAATGGACAAATCCCCAAGAATCTAGTAAGTACAAAGTTATTAACCAATGCTGCACTTAAAAATAATAATAATAAATTCATCATGTCACCTCCCTAGTGTTTCTTTGTTTTAAGGACATTAAGTAATGCCATTAATATGCCTAATGTAAAAAATGCTCCAGGTGCTAAAATCATAATAATAGCTGGATCATAGGAAGCTGGCATGACACTGAGTCCAAACAAAGTCCCTGCTCCAAGTATCTCTCTTATAATTCCTATAATAGTTAAAGCCACTGTAAATCCAAGCCCCATACCTAACCCATCAAACATAGAAGGGACAACAGCATTTTTTGAAGCATACGCCTCAGCTCTTGCAAGGATCAAACAGTTAACAACAATAAGGGGAATAAATAAACCTAATTGTGCATGTAACTCCGGAATATAAGCTTGTAACAGTAAATCAATAATCGTTACAAAACTTGCTATAATAACAATAAAAGCTGGAATACGTATTTTGGAAGGTATATATTTTCTTAAAACAGATATGGCTGTATTAGAACAAATCAGTACAGCTGTTGTAGCAAGTCCCATACCCATACCATTATTAGCACTTGTTGTAACGGCTAGTGTTGGGCACATCCCAAGCACCTGCATAAAGGTTGGGTTATCTAATAAGATACCTGTTCGTAACCTCTCAATTAATGTCTTCATTATTTCACCTCTCCCATTAATACTTTTTGATGCGTATTAATATATTGCACCGCTTGATTAACACCTTCCGTTACAGCACGTGAAGTAATTGTTGCTCCTGTAATCGCTGATATTTCTTCACTACTTGCACTGCCTTTTACAACCTGCAGCGGTGCCTTTTTGCCTACAAACTGCATTCTAAAACTATCATTATTTACATTAGCCCCAAGTCCAGGCGTTTCTGTATGTGTTAGAATCTGTATTCCTGTAACTGCTTGGTTAGTATCTACACCTATTAAAATTTCTATTGCTCCACCATATCCTTCAGGTGCCACTTTAGCTACGGATCCTAAATATTCTTTTCCTTTTTGTGCTACATAAAGTTCTTCTACACCTTCTTCTTTAATTTCATTAATCATAACGAAGGTTTCCGCCTCAGGAATAAGCACTTTCATTGCTTCTTGTTTAGTTTCCTCTTTTTTCTGCGCTATAATTGGTTGAGTTACACTATTAACAAGACCTAGTAATCCTGAACAAGCTGCTGTAATAATAAATAGTATTACTCCTAATTTCAAAATTTCCTTCATACTTTTTTCACCCCCCCAAAACATCTCACCTTAATACTTCTATCTATGAGAGGTACTGTTAAATTCATTAGTAATATACTATAACTTACGCCTTCAGGATAACCACCAAAAAGTCTAATAACTGAAGTAAGTATGCCTGCACCAACAGCAAATATTATTTGCCCTTTAATATTCATTGGTGTGGTTGTATAGTCTGTTGCCATAAAGAATGCCCCCAACATAACGCCTCCTAGCATCAGTGAATAAAAACTCTCATAAACACTATGTCCCCCAAAACACAAGGTGATAACAAAGATAGTTCCCATATAACAAACAGGTATATGCCAAGTAATTACTTTTTTATAAAGTAAGTAAAGCCCACCTATTAAAAGTGCTATTGCTGAAACTTCACCGATACATCCACCTACATTTCCAAGTAAAGCATCCATTAATGATGGCATCTGATCAAAGTTTCCTTCTCTCATTAACACTAACGGCGTTGCTCCAGTTGTAGCATCTACACCTATACTAAAACTAGTCATAGAAGTTGGATAAGCTGCTAGTAAAAAAGCCCTTGCAGCTAGTGCTGGATTAATAAAGTTTTGACCTAGTCCACCAAACATTTGCTTTACTAAAATAATAGCTACAAAAGATCCTACTATAGCCACATAAATAGGCGCATCCGCAGGTAAATTGAATGCTAATAACACTCCTGTAACAACTGCACTTAAATCTTTGATAGCAATAGGCTGTTTCGTCAGTTTCCCCCATATTGCCTCAAAAGCTACACATGAAAGTATCGTCACGAAAATAAGGATGAGTGCTTTAAATCCAAAGAAATATACACTCACTAACATAGCTGGTAACAACGCTATAATAACATCTAACATAATACTTTGAACGCTGTGACTCTCTCTAATATGCGGCGAAGATGAAACTTTTAGTAATTTTTCCATTTATCTATTCTCCCTCATCTTATTTTTTCTTAGAACGCATTATATGTTTAGCTGTTCGTATACTTTGTACCAGATGCCTTTTTGCAGGACATGTATACGAACAACACCCACATTCAATACAATCCATTCCATGAGCCTTATGGAATTCTTCATAATTTCCAGCTAAAGCCTCGTGATGAAGTGTGCTTGGAACAAGTGTAGCTGGGCATACTTGTACACACTTACCACATCTAATGCAGTTTTGCATAGGTGAATCACTTACTTCATCCTTTGTGAAACAAAGTATAGCTGAGGTTCCCTTTACAACTGGAATATCTATGTCACTTATTGCTGTCCCCATCATAGGTCCACCTGAGATAATTTTTACAGTGCGGGTTTCATCCCATCCTGCATACTCTAAAAGTTCCCTATAGGAAGTCCCTATCCTCACTTTAAGATTACATGGATTTGCAACACCATCTCCAGCTACTGTTACAATCCTTCTCATAATAGGTCTTCCTCTTGTTACAGCCCTCCATATAGCTACTATAGAGTCTATATTATGTACATTACATCCAACATCTATTGGTAACCCACCACTAGGTACTTCTTTTTGTGTAATGGCATAAATAAGGTGCTTCTCTGAACCTTGTGGATATTTTGTATGAAGTACACAAACTTTTATCCGTTGTTCTTTCTCTGCGAGCTTACTAAGTTTTTCTACTGCATCCATTTTATTGTCTTCTATCCCTATATACGCCGTAGCTTTAGGAAAAATATGCAGCAAAATTTTAAGTCCTTCTATAATTCTTTGACTTTCTTCTAGCATAACTCTATGGTCAGATGTGAGATAAGGTTCACACTCCGCTCCATTAATAATAATACTTTCTAACTCTCTACCTTTAGGCGTTGATAGTTTTACATGGGCTGGAAAAGTTGCGCCCCCCATCCCTACGATTCCTGCTTCTTTTACAATTTCTACCAACTCTTTTTGAGTAAGCTGCTTATAATTTTTTACACCTTTTAATTCGTGAACCTCTTCCTCTATTCCATCGTTTTCAATAACTACAGAAAGGACTTTACTTCCATTTGTAACAGCTCTTTCTTCTACAGCTTTAACAATTCCAGATACGCTGCTATGTATGGGTGCACATACAAATCCTGTTGCTTCACCAATTTTTTGCCCAACTAGTACACGGTCTCCCTTTTTTACAATAGGTTTACAAGGTGATCCGATATGTTGTTGCATTGGAAAAACTAAATCTCCTTTTGGCTTTAACATTTGAATAGATTTTTTGTTTGTTGCCTCCTTACTATATTTTGGATGAATTCCTCTTTTAAAGGTTAATGCTTTCATTTTTTCTCCCCTCTCTCAAGCATGTCATAATAAGTTTAATTATACTTTTAAACTATAATCAAACTTATTCTCTACTAAGAAGTATATCATTATTTTAAATTTTCTCAACATAAGTTAAATAATTGACAATTTTTAATATTTTCTTAGTTCTTTCAGTTGGCTTTGTATATATTCTTCAATCCATTTAAGAATGTCCAAATCATCAATAGCTACCCCTTCTAAAATCCCTTTTATCTCTTCTGTATCAAAGCTAAATTTTTTATCATTATACTTATGCTCATAGATATAATGGATTTGAGATCTTGCCATAATCAATGTCGTTATAGTCTTATCTATCTCTCCAAGCGGCAAGCGATCTATATGATTATGTTTCATAAGTGCCTTAATAATTGTTCCCTTCCCTTTTTCACTCTCTATATTTAATTCACCTTCACACTCTTCACAAATTTGCTTTAAAAATGGTATCCCAAGCCCTACCTTTCTAAGCATTCTAGTTGTTGTAAAGGGATTCGTAACATGCTCTTTAATCTGATCATCCATCCCCCCACCATTATCTTCTATCCTTATTTTAAATATATTTTCTTCTATATCTTCCTCTATAACAAGTTTAATACATGTTGCATTAGCCCTTATGCTATTTTGGGCAATATCTAATATATGTAATGATAAATCTCTCATTTTTATCTTTCTCCTCCCAAAAAAGAACTAAGGAAATCCTTAGTTCTTTTTTGTTTTTATTTATCTAGCACTCTTACTTTAATAACATCTTTTATCTCTTGTATATTCTCAATATTTTGTCTTGTAATCATGGTATCTGTATCAATAATAGTATAGGCCCATTCGCCTTTACTTTTATTAATCATATCTGTAATATTAATTTTTTCATTTGCTATAATATGTGTGATTTGCCCAATCATAGCTGGAATATTCTTATGAATAATAGTTAGTCTAAAAGGTGCATGCCATGCCATTTCACAACAAGGTAAATTTACTGAATTTACAATATTACCTGTTTCTAAGTAATCTTTAATTTGCTTAACAGCCATAATCGCACAGTTTTCTTCTGATTCAGGTGTAGATGCCCCAAGATGAGGAATACATATTATTTCTGGTATGCCCATCACTTCTTCTACAGGGAAATCTGTCACATATCTAGCTACGATTCCCTCTGTAATAGCAACTTTTAAATCTTCATTATTAACTAATGTATCTCTTGAAAAATTAAGTATTCTTACATTGTTTTTCATCTTACTAAATAGTTCTTTATCAAACATATACTTTGTATTTTCAAGAAGTGGTACATGTATCGTTATATAATCTGCTTGTTCTAGTGCTTCATCTATAGAAACAGCATGCCTAATATCCCTAGATAACCCCCATGCTGCATCAATAGAAATATAGGGATCATAACCAATTACATCCATACCTAGTGACTGAACAGCATTCGCAACCATAACCCCAATAGCTCCAAGTCCAATTACGCCGATCTTTTTCCCTAGTAATTCTGGGCCTACAAAATCCCCTTTACCCTTTTCTACTTCTTTCGCTACATCTATTGTTAAAGTATTAGCCCAATTAATACCTTCTACTACTTTTCGAGAAGAGAGTAGTAATCCTGCTATCACTAACTCTTTCACTGCATTAGCATTAGCCCCAGGTGTATTAAAAACTACAACTCCCTGACGAGCGTATGTGGCAATTGGTATATTATTTACCCCTGCCCCAGCTCTTGCAATAGCCTTTACAGTATCAGGCAGACTTATATCATGCATCTTAGCACTTCTTACAATAATAGCATCTGATTTTTCTATCTGCTCTTGAATCTGATATTTAGCATCAAATCCTTTAAGTCCCTCTTCTGAAACCTTATTTAGTGTATAAATACTATACATGCCCTATCCTCCTTACTAGTTCTCTAACTCAAATTGCTTCATGAAAGATACTAGTGCTACAACACCTTCTAGAGGCATTGCATTATAAATACTTGCTCTCATTCCACCCACACTTCTATGCCCCTTTAGATTAACTAATCCCTTTTCTTTAGCTTCTTTAGCAAATTTCACATCTAATGCCTCATTACCTGTTATAAAAGAAATATTCATCAACGAACGCCATTCTTTTTTTGCTGTGCCTTTAAAAAGTTTGGATTCATCAAGATAATCATATAATATTTGTGCCTTTTCTTTATTTCTTTTTTCTATTTCTTTAACCCCGCCAATAGACTCCATCCACTCAAATACTAATTTAAGCATATAGATACTATAAGTAGGTGGCGTATTAAACATAGAATCATTTTCCTTATGTATTTTGTAGTTAAGCATTGTTGGAACCTCTTCTTTAGCCTTTCCAATCAAATCATTGCGAATAATAACTACTGTGACTCCTGCTGGACCTAGATTTTTTTGCGCTCCCGCAAAAATAATGCCATACTTCGTTACATCTATTTTTTCTGACAAGATACAAGAAGACATATCTGCTACTAAAGGTACTTCTCCTGTTTCAGGAGGTGTTACAAAACGTGTGCCGTAAATGGTATTATTAGAACATATATAAAAATAATCAGCCTCATTATCAAATTGATCTTTAGTATAGAAAGGAATGTGGCAATACGTATCTTCCTTTGATGAAGCCACCACATTGATTTTCCCAAATTTTTTAGCTTCTTTAATGGCCTTTGCTGACCATACACCTGTATCTATATAGTCAGCCTTATGAGACTTATCAAGTAGGTTAAGTGGTATCATAGCAAATTGAAGTGAAGCACCTCCTTGTAGAAATAGTACAGAATAGTTATCTGGTATTTCCATAAGACTTCTAAGGCTCTTCTCTGCCCCTTCAATAATGGCTAAATATTCCTTAGATCGATGGCTCATCTCCATTACACTCATGCCACTATCCCTATATTCTACAAGTTCTTGCTGTGCTTTTTCTAATACTTCTAAAGGTAGCATAGCGGGTCCCGCTGAAAAATTATAAATTCTCATCTGCATCCTCCTATTCTAATATTTTCACTTTACCAGTATATATCGATAAATTATAGTATAAATTTATTAACTAGTCAATATTTTCAGACAAAAGGTTTTTGGTTAGTTTTATCTATCTTTTTCTCTCTAATCTAGCATCTCTACCATAATCGCGTTAATCGTATGCATACAATTTTCTACTTGATCAAAGACAACTGAGTGTGCACTCTCAAATACCTCTTCAGTTACTTCATATCCTTTAACAGCAGATAAGCAGTGCATAAA
>JAVVPO010000008.1:52905-59416 GCA_036655715.1 Cellulosilyticaceae bacterium
ATAGAACACCATACATCTGTATAAATAATATCGGCATCTGCTACTACACTTGTATCTTCGAAAAGAATAACCTTGGCTCCACTTATAGCTCCATACCCCTTGCATTGTTCTACATGCTCCTTATTAGGCATAGTACCTGCAGTGCTAATATAACGATATCCATTCCTACTTTACTACACCCTATTAGTAAACTATTAGCCATGTTATTGCGTCCATCACCTACGCAAACAAATTTTTTCTTTTGTAAGCTCCCTAACTTTTTCTTAATTGATCTCCTAGTATACCTATTTTCTTTTTAGTCTTAAGGTCATTTGCTAGTTCTACTAGATATTCTATTTTCTCCTTTGAGTAATTATGCAAACTTATTAAACTTTTTCCTTTTAATTCAAGCATTTACTTACTCTTCTGTATAATTATTTATATTTATGTATTTAAGTTAATAATTATATTCTTGTATATTTAATTTTTAATTCTCTTTTACACAAAAACAACTCCTTATATTCAAGTATTTTTAAATCATCTTTATCTTTGAGATAGTGACTTAATATTTCACCTGATTATAAGGAGTTATTTATTTCTTGCATTTATTTCTTACACTTTTTATTTTATTTATTATCAATGAATGTCCTTGATAAATTTATCCGCTTTGTTAGCTATTAAACCATTCTGCGAGCCTTAACTAAGAATCTCTATAGCTTCAAAATAATTATCAATAAATCTATCGGATAAGTCTATAACTCTTTTTCTTGTTTCTTCGTCTTGTCTATCATTTACTCCCCAAACTTCCATTCCAGCAGCTTTACCTGCTAAAATACCATTCGGAATATCTTCAAACACAAGACACCTATGAGGTTTAACATTTAAATCATCTGCTACTTTTAAATATATATAAGGATAAGGCTTTCCTTTTTCTACTTGGCAAGAAGTTCTTACTGATTCAAAGTAATGTCTAATTTCTAGTTGCTTTAATACTGTTTCTACTAATTCGACACTATTACTCGTTGCAATCCCAAGCTTAATCCCTTTATCATATAAAAAAGTTAGGAATTCATATACGCCTTCTTTTAGCCTGACTTCATTCATGTAAAAATCCCATGCCATCTCATTCCATGATGCCTTTATTTCTTCTATAGTGTGAGGTAACTCAAATCTTTCTTTAAAATAGCCAGCTGATTCTGTAAAGCTTTTGCCTTCTAGCTCTTTATCTATATCCTCCGGCGCAACAATGCCAAATTTGGCTAAATAATCTATATCTAACTGCGCCCATACCCACATAGAATCAACTAATGTACCATCTAAGTCAAATATGACTGCATCATATTTTGTATTCATTATTCGCTATCATCCTCTTTTAACAATCTAAGTTCTTTTTCTGTAAGCTCTCTATAACACCCTAACTCTAAATCTTCTGGCAAGCTAAAGCCGCCCATTTTAATACGCTGAAGGTAAGTAACTTCCTTTCCACAATTAGCTATCATACGCTTAACTTGATGAAACTTCCCTTCTTTAATTGTAATGTGTACCTCTGATTCTTCACCTGCTGTAAGAATCTCAAGTTTTGCTGGCATGCACATGGTGCCATCACCAAGTTCAATACCTTTACTAAAGGCTACAACATCTTCTTCAGTGACCTTGCCAGCTACTTTTGCATAATATACTTTGTCCACATGTTTTTTAGGTGAAAGTAAGCTGTGTGTTAACTTACCATCATTGGTCAAAAGTAGTAAGCCTTCTGTATCTTTGTCTAGTCTACCTACTGGTGCAACTTCTTTATTTTGGTCCATCTCATCTAATAAATCAACCACTGTTGTATGCACATTATCTCTAGTTGCTGTAATAACATCGCCTGGCTTATTCATTATAAAATGGTAGAATTCTTTATAAACTACAACTTCTCCATTTATCTTAACTGTTTGTTTTCCTACTACTACACCATATTCTGGCTTATTGATCACTTGATCATCTACTTGTACTCTTTTTTGCTTAATTATTTTTTGCACAATACTTCTAGAGCCATATCCTACATGTACTAAATATCTATCTAATCTCATTTTTTTCTCTAACATTTTTTTCTCTGTCATTTTATCATCCCATCATTCTCCAAGTTGGAGGATATTGATTTTTTAGTGTATTATTTTGTGCCTTTACCCATCCTAATGGATAACCATTAACGCAAATTACATGATAACCTTTAGGCGCCTCATGAAGCAAAGTTTCACCTTTAAGGTATTTTACAATATTAGCATCATCTACCTTAAAGTCAATAGTGTGTTTAAACATTTCCTTTGGATAAGCTAAGACTATGGCATAAGAAGGCTCAAACCTTTTATTCTTAAGTTCTCCAAGTAACATCCCACTTCTTACTATCCTAAGCCCATTAAGTGCAGGTGCATCTTCTGCTACTAAGTAGATTTTACCACTGTGTTCAATAACTGGCAAATCAAGTGATAAGTAAGTATTTTCTTGTATAAATTCTTTTATCACATCATAATCTTTAATCGTTTTCTTAGGATTTAATCGTTCACAGTTATCTTCTTCACCTAATGTTCTTTGAAGTAAACAGACAAAATGCCCTTCTCCTTCTAGGTGATGCGGCCATAATCTAAGGGCGCCTTTAAGACTTTCATCTGCTCCTATCCATTCTGGTCTACCAGATGTGATTCCTCCTACAGGATCTAGTGGTACTACCTTAAATTCTGGATGCTTAGTCATGAACTCTTGCATCATCCCTTCATTTTCTTCTGGTGAGAAAGTACATGTAGAGTAAAGCATCATTCCATCTATTTTTAGCATTTTAGCTGCCTGTTCTAAAATTCCTCTTTGTAACGTGCAGCAGTGCTCCACGCCGTGAGTTTCCCAACTTTTAATGGCTCCCTCATCTTTTCTAAACATACCTTCTCCTGAGCAAGGCGCATCGATTAAAATTTTATCAAAATACCCCTCACATCTGCTAGCTAATCTTTCTGGTGTTTCACTAGTTACGATAAAGTTTCTAATACCAAAGTTCTCTATATTTTTAAGGAGCGCCTTGGCTCTTGATGCACTAATATCATTAGCTACTAAAAGTCCACTTTGACCAAGTTTTGCTGCCACTTGTGTTGATTTCCCACCTGGTGCCGCACATAAATCTAATACTTTATCCCCTTCATTAATAGGAATGTACGCTCCTGGTGCCATTGCACTAGGTTCTTGCATATAATAAAGCCCTGCATAATAATAAGGATGCTTAGTCGGTCTATCTTCTGTATAATAAAAACCTTGCTTACACCACGGTACCTTTTTTATATTGGTAAATGGATTAATATCCTCCCACTTGTTCTGATCTGCCTTTAGGGTATTCACTCTAAATCCTTGATATTTAGGTAAATCATAGCTTTTTAGATACTCGTCATATTCGTCTTGTAAAAGACCTTTTATTTTTATTTCAAATGCTATTGGTAATTTCATATTTTGTCCTCTCTTACTTAAAACATTATCAGCTATGCCCTTTTACTATAGGTATTGGTGTAAAGTCCAAATAATCCGCTGAAACTAATTGATACCTAGTTCCCTTATATTCACCTAATAGGCTTTGCAAATAGGCCTCTTCTCCATGTAAATGCCCGTAAATCACTTGTTTAACGTTATAAGTCTCTATAAGTTCCGTAAATAACGAAGGCTCTTTTTTGTCATTAGTAGGTGGGTAATGCAATATAACTATTTTATTTTCTATGCTTTTGGCTTCTTCTAAGGATAGTTTCAACCTCATAGCTTCTCTTTCATAGAGTTTTTGGTCATGCTCTGTAAATTTCGTATCATTAGGGCACAACCACCCTCTTGTCCCACATAAAACGACTTCATCTATTTGATAAGCTTTATTTTGCAAAAAATATATATCCTCATAAAATTGATTAAGTTTACTTATTTTTTCCCACCAGTAATCATGGTTTCCTCTGATACAAATTTTCTTCCCTGGTAAGTTGTGAAGGATTTCTAAATCAGATCTTGCTTCTTCTAGGTTCATAGCCCAAGAGATATCTCCAGCAATAATAACAAAATCCTCTTTTGCAACTTGTTTTTCCCAATTATATTTTATCTTTTCTACATGTCTGTCCCAGTTGTCTCCAAAGATGTCCATAGGTTTGTCTACTGAACTTGCTAAGTGTAAGTCTCCAATTGCAAATATCTTCATGTCACATCTCCTTCTAGTCTCATTATACCATAGTCATTTTTGAGTATCAATGTCTCCTTACTAGGGCTTTATCACGGTTTTGTTACTTTCTACATACCCAAGGAATGGATACGGATTGACCCAAAACTGCTTACCATCTTTAGCTGAGACAGCTATCCCCACATGAAGTTTAACCGGAATCTCCCCTCTAGTTCCCTCTGCACCATAACCTGTATTTCCCATCATCCCTAAATAGTCACCTGCTTGTACCGTATCTCCTTTCTGAATATGAGTGGGTAGTTCATCTAGATGCCCATAATAAAAGTAGGCTCCCCCTTCACTTCTAATACCTACTCTATATCCTCCTATTTCATGCCACCCAAGCCCTTCTACAACCCCTTCAGTCATGCTTACCACAGGAATCTTGCCTGTCGTGTTTTTAGGGTCTATAATATCAATCCCATAACTATCACTTTCTTCAAACAAGACTTTTTCTTGCCAACTTGATTCAAAATTATATTTTTTGTATTTAGGAATAGGAAAATACTTGATATCATATACAAATTGCTTATAAATGCTTTCTCCCTCTTCATAACGCGGATAATTTTTCATCATATACTCATGATCATATTTTCTAATCATCTGATAAATCTCTTTGTCTGTAGACTTCTGAAGCTTTCCTATTGACCATATAGCCAAAGCTTGTGAATACTCTCTTTTGTTTTTAGTCGCCACATCAAAGAGCTTATCTAAACTCTTTGCCTCCATATTGAAATTTTGAATACTTTCATAGTAAGTTTGCAAGGTGGATGTGTGTTTCTTCTTATCATTTGGCTTACTCACTCCTAATTCTTCTTGACTGTTTACCTGTGTATTCTCAAGAACTACGTTTTCCTTTTGCGTGTTCATCGAAGGCTCCTCTAGTGCTGTAGATAAGCCCTCTTGACTCGCCATAGTAAGCTGTACTTTTCCATTAAAACATTGTGTCAGAATAAGTATGATGGCTAAAATAATGCATATAAGTCCTGCAACGTGTCTTCCTCCTACAGCATTAATAGGTGAGCCATAAAAACTACGCGCTCTATGTGATCTACTAGATGACCTTCTTGGTAATTTAATATTTCTTGCTGATTTGTTAATGGATTCTCTTCCTACGCTTGACTTTTGTCCTCTCATAATAGATTTATTAAAATTAGGTTTATTCATATTAAAAACTATAAATTGAGAGTCACTTATTTTATCTACATTACTCTTTCTTAAGTATTGTCTTCGTTTATATTTATAAACTTGTTCTCTTATTAGTCTTTCTAAAGACATAGGCTTCCCCTCCTTACTTCATCATATAAAAAAAGAAGCATGTTTATGCTTCTTTTGGGACAAAATTTAATTTTTTCAGAGCTTTTCCATTTCTATAATGACAAAGGTCTCCTTGTTTATAACCCTGCTCTTCCATTTCTCTAATAATGTCATCATGAATCTTCCACCAACTTGCCCCCCAATTGGCAAATAGCGTATACTCTTCTGGCACTCTCCCAATGATACGTTGAATGACAATATCAGGTCCTAGATATCTTAGAAAAGTAATTACTCTTTCTTTGTATTCTTCTTCAGAGATCATTTCAAATTCCTTGTTTTGATATTGCTCGCCCATCACTGTTCCTTTTAGGATATAAAGAGCATGCAGTTTAACATATCTTAGGTCTAGTACACTCATTAACTTAGCATTTTCTATTACATCATCCATGTTATCCCAAGGTAAATTCAAAATAAGATGTGTACATATTTCAAAGTCATAGGCCTTAATACGTAAAGCTGCATCTAGATACTCGGATAACCCATGTCCTCTATTAATTTTTTTCAAGGAATGATAATTAACAGTTTGTAGCCCTAATTCTATACAAACATCTTTCTTACTACGCTCACTCCACTCTTTGACTACTTCTAAATATTCATCATTTATACAATCAGGCCTTGTAGAGATACTAATCCCAACTAAGTTTTCATGTTCAATTTGCTCTAATGTTTTCTTAAATTCATTAAGTGGCATATACGTATTACTATAATTTTGTAAATACGCTATAAAGTATTTAGCTTTATAGCGCTTGCTGATATAAGCTATATTTTTTTCTAATTGCTCTTGTATACTTATTTTGGCATCAATCATTTCATATCCTGCACCTACTTCCGAACAAAAAGTACAACCACCACTTCCGCAATTGCCATCTCTATTAGGACAAGTTACAGGGAGATTAATAGGAATTTTATAAACTTTATCATTATATTTTTCTTTTAAATAACTTGAATATCTATTGTATACTTCCATTTCTAGCCTCACTTCTTATTTAGTCTTTCTCTACTATT
>JAVVPO010000009.1:0-7616 GCA_036655715.1 Cellulosilyticaceae bacterium
GTCTCCTGCAGCTTCTCTCCTAACTTCCTATTGGGAAGATAATATTAACCTTTGTACCTACTCCTTCTTTAGATGTAAGACTTATTCCAAGTCCTAGCTTATCACAAAGCTTCTTACATAAATAAAGTCCTATTCCCGTAGACCTTCCAAATTTTCTACCATTCTCCCCTGTGAATCCCTTCTCAAATACTCTACTTATATCCTTATCAGATATTCCTACCCCGTTATCTTCAACTGTAAGGACTACATTATATTGATTACTTGTACTATAGATTTTAAGTATTGCCCCCTCAGAGTTTGAATACTTAATGGCATTACTTATGACCTGTCCTAGTATAAACTCTACCCATTTTATATCACTATAGACATTAGTCTCTAATTCGCCTAAGTCTAATACTATCTTTCTACGTATAAAATCTGTTGAGTAACCTTTTATAACTTTCATCAAACTATTTTTCAGAAAAAACTCTTTGATAATATAATCCTGACTGACATTATTACTTCTAGAATAATATAAGACTTGCTCTATATAATTTTCTATTCGCTTTGACTCATAAGCAATCTTATGTGTTGTCATATTACTATCGTTTTTAATAATAAGACCTATAGAGGCTATAGGTGTTTTAATTTCATGTACCCAAGTTTCAATATACTCCCTATAGTCCTCCTGTATTTTGCGATGATGTTTCACCTGTTCATGCATATCTTTACTTGCTTCACTTAATATCTCATGGATTATCCTGCCTTCAGCAAAATCAGGTTTTTCTATCATCTCAGGCAATAAATACTTTTTATCAAGTTCATCCATTATCTTTTGTAATCCCCCTAGATAAGTTTTATTTCTCATAAACTCTACTATGAAATAACTTATGATAGGCCCAAACCAAATCATGGCTATAAAAATTAGGAGATTAGGATTTATCTTAACCAAGAGAAGTACTATAGCTACAGCTATAAACAAAAAAACATTTACCAATATGAATTCTATTCTATCACGAAGAAACTGTCTCATGGTCATGGCATGATATACCCTAGACCTCTCCTAGTTTCTATCACATCTTTCATTCCCAAATCCTCTAACTTCTTCCTCAGTCTTGTTACATTCACAGAAAGCGTATTGTCATCTATAAAGAGCTCAGACTGCCAAAGCACTTCCATCAGCTCTTCCCTTGAAACAATATTCCCCTGACTTTTCATAAGCTGTGCTAAAATTTTAAGTTCATTCTTAGTAAGCTCTAGGCTTTTATCACTATAACTTACACTCCCATTAGCTAAGCTTAATTGTAATCCTTTGTACTCTATCCGACTTGCTACTGCTACTTTTCCATAGCTTCGCTTTAAGATAGCACTTATCCTCGCTAGTAGAATCTCTGTGTTATAAGGCTTCGTAATAAAATCATCTGCCCCAAAATTCATACTGAGTAGCTCATCCATATCACTATTTCTGCTTGTCACTATAATAATAGGGACATCACTTATTCTTCTTACTTCCCTACAAATATAATACCCATCAAATACAGGTAAATTAATATCTAGCAATACCAATTGTGGCTGTGATTTTTGTATATCTGTCGCTACATTTGCAAAATCTACAGCTACTTCTATTTCATAACCATACCTTTGTAAAAAGGTTGTTAATTCTTCTCTTATGGTACTATCATCTTCTACTATAAATATTTTTTTCATTTGTTTTCACCTCTATTTAAATTTATTGAGCTTATTCTATCTCTGTTTATACTTCATATTCTTTTATCATACTACTTTTGAACTATTCAGGCTAACCCTCTTTATTCTTTCAGTCATTTATATAAACTATTCTAAAGCGCATTATTTCTATAAAAAGAGCAACAAAAACTAATATCTCAAAAAAAATAAAAATAAATGAAGACTTTTTACAATGTAAGGTATATATAAGGTATACAAACAAATGCTTATACCGGTTAATAGTAGATGTTTGTATCCATGATTCTTATTTAGTTTATAAGCGGCTATCATATTCCCCCCTTGATGTGAAAGATTGCAATGAACTAACTAAGAATCTCCACCTATAATTTGTGTGTAGTCAAATTATAGGTTCTAATTGCATAAGATTTATTGACCATAGAAGCCCTACTCCGCCTATGCCGCCCGTCTACGCCTAAGTCACAGATGCATTTCTGATGCCCCCACATGCAATGAGTCATGATGAGCTATACGAACATCCATCACCTCTAGCGCCTAGTACCGAAGCTATAGCTCACCTAGCACTTCCCTCGTCATGAAAATCTTATCTCTAACCTACACCTATCAAGGAAAGTGAACCTTATTTTCAAGGGGGTGGTTCACTTCTCCTGATAGAAAAAATAGCTTGGATGAGCGTAAAACCCTCATCCAAGCTATTTTTTAGTTAAATAATATTTATTTTTCTTACCTTTAGGTCTTGTATCGTCTTCTTATGCCCCTCTTCCTCTACACAACCTAACCCTTCTTCTAACAAGGTAATCCGGAAGCCATTAGCTACTAAATCATTGAGTGTATTGAGGACACAATATTCTGTTGCTATACCCGCTATGACAATCTCCTTACTAAGACTTTTCACAAGGCATTCACCATAGCTGTTCTTACCTTCGTATCCTGAGTACTCTTCTACTTCTGGATTTTTTCCTTTGATAAATACATTCTTATCATTGGGTCTTTGCTGGGTATCTTCTATTTTACATAGGAAATCCGCATGTAACTCGCAGCCTCTAGTCCCTTCCACTGCATGAGCCGGCCACATACCACCTTGCTCACTAAAGCTACAGTGGTTAGCTGGGTGAACCTCTCTTACATAGATAACCTGATCTTCTTGATGTGCATTAATATACTTTATAATATTTTGCACAGCTTCTTCTGAATGCTGACAAGCGAGAGACCCATTTATAAAATCATATACACAGTCTATAACTAGAATAGTTTTTTTCATCTATTATACTCCCCGTTCTTAATTATGTTCTTTAATCAATTCTTGCAAAATTTTTATACTTTTAATCCCTAATACAATCGCCAGAACCAACGTAATAATATCCGCTATGGGTTGTGCAAACATTACTCCGTATAATCCTGATTCCATTGGGTAAGATGTTAACCCTTCTAAGAAACTAGGTACGCCACCCTCGAATACCTTAGGCAATAAAATGACCATTGGAATAAAGAACAATCCTTGTCTTCCTATAGCCAGTATAGCTGCCTCTTTTGCTTTACCCATAGCTTGGAAGAAAGAGTTCATAATCATGATACATCCAACCCCAGCCATGATATAAGTCTGTGCTTTTAGACAGTTAACACCAAGCTCTATTACCGCTCTATCCTGAGTAAACATTCTAATAAATACTTCTGGTATTAAGTTAAACACTACTGTAGCTGCTACCCCTATCCCAGCAGCTAATGCAAGTGAAAATATCAGTGCTTCTTTTACCCTCTTAAACTGTTTAGCCCCCATATTAAATGCTGTAAAAGGCAAGAACGCTTGCATATATCCTGCGAGTACTTGTTGTACCATCATATAAATCTTGTTGGATATTCCAAGTGTCGCTAATGCTGCTGATCCAAAGAGAGCCGCTGCACTATTTAATAATCCAAAGGCTACAGAAGATAATATCTGCATGACAAACATAGGAAAACCTATCTTAAGAATATTAATTGCTATCTCCTTATCTTCCTCTGTTTTCTTAAATAAGCTATTCTTATTAATCTTAATAATTGATTTACCTTTTTTATAATAAGATAATATGTAAATTGTTGAACAAGCTTGTGCTATAACTGTAGCCATCGCTGCACCTGCAACACCAAGTCCAAGTCCCCAATCAAACATAAATATAGGGTCTAAAATAACATTTATTATAGCCCCCAGTATTAAGGTTGTCATAGATATCTTTGCAGCACCTTCTGTTCTTAATAGGTTATTAAATACCATGTTAATGACAGTAAACAAACTTCCTGCTACAACAAATATACCGTATTGTTTTGCATACCCCATGATGTCTGGTGTAGCTCCCATAAATCCTAAAATAGGCTCTATAAAAATAGTCCCTAGCACAACAGATGTAACAGCAAACGCAACTCCCATCCAAACAGCTATTCCTGCCGTTCTATTTGCCTTTTCCATCTCTCCTGCTCCTAGCATACGCCCTGCATAGGAAGATGCTCCAAGTCCTGCGAGCTGTCCCATAGCTAAGATAATCATAAATAATGGAAATCCTACCGATACTCCGGCCATCGCCTCTGTATTGTTTAACATCCCTACAAACATAGTATCTATAAAGTTATATAAAGCATTCACCATCATAGCTATAACTGATGGAATAGCCAACTGCATTAAAGCCTTCTTTACAGAGGCCTCTCTCATTAGTAAAATTCTTTGTTCCTGCACTTGATTTGTTGTACTCACTCTCTTCAGTCCTTCCTTCCGCCTGTCCCTTTAGTCTTTATACATAAAAGATAGAGCTAGTTATTTCTAGCTCTATCTCCCATTAGTCTCTTGATGCAATCTGTCCTAACAAATGAAGTATCTGTGTATATAGCCAAATAATAGTTACCATTAGTCCAAAAGCAAAGAACCATTCCATATGTTTTGGTAATCCATGCTGAGCACCTTGATAAATATTATCATAATCTACGATAAGGTTCATAATTGCAATCCCTACTACAAACAAGCTAAAACCAATACCCATTATACCATTACCCCAGAAGATAAACGGTACACCAAACAAACTAAATACTAGTCCAAGTACTGATATCGCCATCACTGCAAATGTAGCAATCATAACCCCTTTTCTAATCTTCTGTCCAAGTGTTGGTACCTCTTTATAAAGTAATAATGTAAAGAGTACTGCTAAAAATGTAAGGACAACTGCTGGTGTTACAATCCCTGGATACATTACCTCAAACACGAGTGAAATACTTCCTAAAAATAACCCTTCAAATGTTACATAAAGTAAAGATGTTGTCCTTGCTAAATGTGGTTTAAATATAGTTACAAATGCTAAAACAAGTGCTGCTATAGCTGCTACAGTTGAGAGAGTATAAGGATTCACCCCCGTAAATACAACAGCATACCAGCTTGCTATAAAAGCAATAACCAATACCCCAAGTAGTGCAAGTGCTTTATTTCTAGTACCTTTAATAGTCATTACGCCTTGCGCCATATCAAATGTCTCTGTTTGGCTAAGCCCTTTTCTAATCATTGGATTCGATCTCATCATTCTCACTCCTTCTTGTCTTAATTATACTACATTCTTTTTGTTTTATTCAATTCTATTTGTTTTAATTTTCTGTGAGCAATCTACTAACATTTAAATTTTAACTGTCCCAAACCTTATTACTTAATATAACCAAATCAAGCTAGGTCTTAAACCTTCTTTGGATTTATTCCTACTCTTTCTCTTTTTCTCACGCCCCATAAGAACTACCTTCTCTCCCCCCATAAACGTAGCCAAAGGGCATAGATATTCGAAAGTTTCATACGAATATCTATGCCCTTTGGCGAACCTCATGTCCTAAAGTAGCTCTTCACCACCCATTCTTACAAAAACATTCGCTTAATCTCTTCATACTTTTCCTGGGTAATGAGCGCATCCTTATCCAAATCCTTAAACCTCACAATATAAGTCCATCTCCCATAAGGAGATATCTTCGTAATTTGAGATATATTGATAATATAAGACTTATGACTTCTTATAAATTGATCCTTCCCCAGCTTTTCTTCTACTTCCGTCAAGCTAGCCGAAGTGGTAAACGAATCCTTATGCGTATAGATAACCGTACTATTATCTTCTCTTTGCACCAAGATAATATCCTTGATATCTACAAAACTCATACTCTCTTTTCCCTTGACTAGTAGTTTATCTAGTCCTTTTTCATATCTGACAATCTTATCTATCTCAATTCCTTGATCCTTTTTATGCAAATCCTTGATTCTATCTAAAGTATGGTTCACCCTTTCCACCTTAAAGGGCTTTATTAAATAGTCAAAGGCATAGACTTCGAAAGCTTCTGGCATATACTCTGCATGAGCTGTAGCAAAGATAATTTTAGATTTAGGGTCAATATCTACGATTATGTTCGCACATTCAAGGCCACTATCTTTGCCAAGCTCCACATCTACGAAAACCACATCAGGCCTTAACTTAGTAAATAGTTTGATAGAGTCTGCCATATTGTCACACTCGCCCACTACTTCAAAGCCTTCGTTACGCTCTATGATTTTTTTCATTAAAGTCCTAATACCTGCTTCATCTTCAATTAATAAAATCTTTATCGCCATAACTACCTGCCTACTCTTTGTCTATCTTTTCTTTTAGAAACAGGCTTTCCTAGAATTTCAGATAAGATAATCCCTTGCCTCATTTCAGCAAGACTGATTCCCTCTAGCTTAGAGCCCAAGACATTATTATTGTTATTATTTTTTTCCTTTATATCATACTCATGCTTTGCATCATTCATTCTCTTTAACTCAATTATTTTTTTTTCATCATTTGTTTTTTTTGTCTGACCTTCTTTACCTACTCTGTTTTCTCTCTTTGAATCACTTAAGTTCTTTGTACTATGTGTTTTTTGAGGGTTACTTTCCTTTTTTGTATTCTTTCTCATCCCTATTCTCTCCTATCGTCATGCTCCCTTTACCGCCATCAGATATAGATGTACGCATCTTTGTATCTGCACTGATGTTCTGTAAATCATAGTAATCCATGACACTCATCTTACCTTCTCTTAGGGCGTAAGCCATTGCTTTTGGTACTTCCGCTTCCGCTTCTACTACGTAAGCTCTCATTTCTTGCTCTTTCGCTACAGCCATTGCTCTTCTTTCTTCTGCTTTTGCCTGTGCTATTTTCTTGTCCGCTTCAGCTTGTGATGTTTGTAAATCTGCACCTATATTTCTACCTACATCAATGTCTGCGATATCAATAGATAAGATTTCAAACGCCGTCCCTGCATCTAGTCCTTTATTTAAAACTGTTTTTGAGATACCATCTGGGTTCTCTAATACTTCTTTATGTGTAGTCGCAGAACCTACTGTTGTTACGATACCTTCACCAATTCTAGCAAGTATCGTCGCTTCACCAGCTCCACCTACTAATCTTTCTAGGTTCGCTCTTACTGTAACTCTTGCTTTAACTAATAATTCAATACCATCTTTAGCTACTGCTGATACATCTTTTGTCTCTATTACTTTTGGGTTAACACTCATCTTAACAGCTTCTAATACGTCACGTCCTGCAAGGTCAATAGCTGCTGCCTTCTCAAAAGGTAGTTCAATGCCAGCTCTTTCTGCTGCAATAAGTGCATCGACAAGTGTATCTACATTTCCACCTGCAAGGTAGTGAGCCTCTAATTCATTAACAGTAAGACCGATACCTGCTTTTGTTGATTTGATAAGAGGTAACACGATTCTATTTGGCGCAACTCTTCTAAGTCTCATTCCCACAAGGTTGAAGATACTTACTTTTACATTGGCTGCTAATGATGATATCCATAAACCTACTGGTACAAATATAAAGAATGCAACGATTAATAATCCTATAACACCTATCAGTACAATACTGCCTATTACACTTCCTGTGATCTCCATAATTATATCTCCTTTATTTTTTATTTAT
>JAVVPO010000009.1:7716-26103 GCA_036655715.1 Cellulosilyticaceae bacterium
GCCTATTACACTTCCTGTGATCTCCATAATTATATCTCCTTTATTTTTTATTTATTTCCTTACTTACTTTTTACAATTAGTCTTGAACCCTTTACCCTATAGATTTCTATCTCTGTCCCTTTTGAGATGTACTGCCCTTCTGAAATCACATCAAAGTTAATGCCTTCAAAGTTTCCTACACCTGTTGGCCTAAGGTCTGTTAGTGCTGTTCCTTTTTTGCCAAGTAAATAATCTAAATCTGATGAACTAATATAGCCATGTTCTTTCTTTTGTTCCTCTGTCAGAATAAGCGGCTTAATAAGTTTTCCTTTTGCTAGTAACCATAAAGTGATCCCCAACATGACGCCTAAGATAGCTAGTATAACGATAGTCATGATAGCTCCTTCTACGACGCTATCTGCTGTTAAAAATACGCTGACTACTAAACATATGATTCCAGATATCCCCGGTACTGAAATACCCGGTGCCGTAAACTCTATACCTATTAGTATAAATCCCGCAATCAATAAAATAATACTAATCAAACTCATTCCATCTAATACTTGTGCGAGCATTTCTCTCACCCCCTTAGTCTTTTTCTTGTATTTAGATTACTCCTTTTTTCTCTTGTTGCCTATATATATTCTCCCAAAGATACATTTATCCCCTTGTAATGTCACTTTCTAAGTCCTATTTTTTAGGAATACAGATATTAAAGCAGGTTTCACCTTCCCTAGAACTTGCTTTAATGCCGCCTCCTACTTTTTCTAGTATGTTCTGTACTATGGCAAGTCCCATACCATGTCCTTCTTCTTTTTTAGTTGTAAACCCTTCTTCAAAGATAGCCTTAATATGAGACGCTGGTATGCTTGGTCCATTGTTATAAATATCTATTCTATACTCATCTAGCTCATCACTTATATTGATATAAAGGTTTTTATCCCCTTCTTTCTCAGATAAGGCGAGAATCCCATTATCAATAATATTGGAGACTACCTTACAGAGTTCCCATGCTTCTATGTTCATCTGACCTAAGTCTGTCTTCACTTCTAGGTATACATTCACCTCATACTTCTCCGCCATTTGCATCTTCGCTTGTAGCAATGCATTGACCGCTGGATGCGCTGTCCTTAGTGCTTTACTGACTTTCAATATATCTTTATAGACAGGCTCTATGTATTTCTTGGCTTCTTCTAACTCATCTAGCTCCATAAGTCCGTAAATCACTTGGATATGATTGAGATAATCATGCCTTTGCTCTCTTAGTTTGCTATTAAGGTCCTCTAGGTTCTTGACTGTATCTAATATACTATTTCTCTTGGTATACAAAATAAAGTAATACCCAAGGGCAGTTAGTGTGCTGTTAAATGCTGTTAGTATAGCTGAAAGATAAATCAGCGCATACATATCTGCCGCAGGATTCTTGGTGGCATAAATAATAACCATAATCATAAGCACTAGCTGAATTAGATTAATCAAAAAAGACAGCTTCAAAACTTTTCTTAAATTGACATTAGCCATATTATATTTACTATTCATTATTTATTTTTCTCCTCTGCTTATGATCCTGTGACTAGTATTTCACGTTTTTTATTATCTCATTACTATATTATCACAAGTCATAGAATCATACAGAGGTAATACTCACTTATTTTACCTTCTACTTATACTCATCACAGATAAGTCTTCTCTCGTAAGGCTTTCTATCCAGAACAAGAAAACACCATATAGGCATGAAGCTACACCTATACCTATCATCACTCTTGCAAATAAATCTAGTGTTCTTGGTATCATATATAGAACAAATACCTTAGACACCATCCCAGCCGCTATCCCTGACAATGCCGGATAAGAAATCCATTTATTCACATTAACTCTTATCTCTGTTACTTTGATAAGCCTCCTTAGATTGAGTACTGATGTCAATACATTACTAATAAGTGTAATCCCTATAAAAGCTGACACGCCTTCCATAGGAATAAGCCAGTAGATAAGTGCTACTCTAAAAATAGAATCTATAATTCTATACCTTAGGCAACTATTTTGTTCTCCAAGCCCCTTCAAAATACCATCTACAACAATTTCCATATACATAAAAGGAGTCATGAGCACCAATATTTCTAACAGCTTTCCTACCTGCGCATTATCATAAATTAAGAGCCCTAGTTCCTGCCCATAGTTGCTAAAGACACCTACCACAAACATAGCTAGTATCATAGTAAAATGAATCATTCTACCTGAAGTAATTTCTATTCTCTCCTGATACTTAAGCGATCTTGCCCTTGCTATTTCAGGTGTAAGAATCGTCGAGCACGCTGATAAGAGCGCCGTTGGGAAGAACAAAATAGGATAAACCATCCCTTTAATCATTCCATACATACTCATAGCTGCTTCAGCACTTAATCCAGACCTTCTAAGCCCTTCAGGGATTAACGTATTTTCTAATAGCATAAAAACAGATCCCAGATAAGCTGTAACCGAAATAGGAAGTAGCACCTTGAGTATCTTAAATAAGATACCTTCTTCACTTACCCTAACTCCTTTATCCATCTTCCGCTCCTTATCCAGCAGATAGAGTACGAACATATATGTAAAAGATATCATTTCACCTATTGTGATGCCAAGACCAATAGCTCCGCAAGCATAGTCTATTCCTCTTGGTGCAAACTTCTGAAGAAAATAAGTAATAAGTAGAAGCTTAGCTATCTGCTCCAACACATCTGCACTTGCAGGTTTTACAACCTTCTTGACCGCATAAAAATATCCTTTGAAACAAGCTGACACTGTCATAAATGGTATACTCAAAGAAAGTACACGTAATCCTAATACTGTTCTAGCATCCTTTATCACGAACATACTAATACTTTCTGCATAGACAAATACCACGCCTGATATAATCGTACTTACTACTATCCCTAGGACGAAAAAGATGTTCATCGTCTTTCTAGCCCTATACCCCCAACCCCGACTTAACTCCTCTGCTACTAATCTTGATACCGAAGTAATAATACCTGCCGATGCTATCATATATGCCATAGAGTAAATGGTTGTGGTCAAATGATATAATCCCATCCCCTCAGGTCCAATTTTATTAGATATATAAATCATTGCCCACATTCCCAGCAAACGGGTCATTACTGATCCAATAGTGGAAGTCATGGTACTTATTGCCAAGCCCTGTTTTTTCACTTCTATCCCTCCTATTTAAACTCGTCCACTACCAGTATATGTGGACAATCTAGATTTATGTATTTAAGTAGTACACAGAGCTTAAATGCAAAAAGCACATAAATCTTATCTATTTATAAGATTTACGTGCTTTCTAATATCTCTTCTATTTCCTTTTTATACCTATCCTCAGTAAAATCTATATCCCCTTCTAAGATTACAACCTTCTTATCATCTCTTATGAAGAGCATATTATCTTCTTTATCATAGATAATTTCTCTAGAGGTACTACTATCTCCCTCTACAAATACTAATCTATCTTGTATATTCTCACCATTTCTTTCACTTTGCTCTACATGCTTTATGAATTCACCCTCGTAGATACTCTGTGCAATCTTAGGATGTATCGCCCTATAATATATTGTCCATACAGCCCTACCATCCTTTAGATATTCACTATAATCGTACCCTTTCGGAACAAAGATACTCGTGCTTTTTATAAGGATTTGATTTGTATAGGATGTTTGCCCTAAATTTTCCATATTCCCTATACTGATAACTGGGTATCTTGTAATATCTTTTTGACCACTTCCCACTACATCAAAGCTACGTAATGTCATGATCATTGTCACTACAAATACCCCAATAACTCCTATGCTCCCTATAATGGCAATCTTAGCTACTTTATTTTTTTTGGACTTTTTATCTTTTATTTTAAGAACTTTATTAACGAGATAACCACAATAATAACTCCCACTTATCATAGCTATAGTCCCTATCCACTTCCATCTATTTCCTATCAGTATTTCCATAATGATTATGAGCAACAGCATCATTTGAAGACTTATGATACAAGTCGTACTTACAATAGCTGCCCTTTTCATCGAACTATATCTTACCTCTTCACCTTTAAGCTCTCTATCCATTCTTTTTCTATAAGCTATAAATCTTATAATAATTGATGCTATCATTGCAATTAACATAGGCATTATCACAACCACAGCCACTCCCCAACTATACAGTAATATTGTATAGTCCCACTCCATCAGCTTGGTAAAGATTAAAATATAAAATAGGTATCCCGCTGCAAGTATCCCTTGGGTTTTAGCATAGGCATCAAAAACTAATCTTTTTTCCTCTTGTAAATCCCTCTCCTCAGGCATAGGTTCTTCCTCCCTATCCCATTTGAAGATTCTTACATATCCATGGTTATCTGCTACTAACTTCCACCCTATAGCTTCATAGGATGATTCATAGTCACTATATCTACTTTCAAATACTTCCACCCTATAAATTATCTTTTGCGGCTCGATTACCTTGAACTTTGCCCATCCAAGACTCCCCATGATGCCTTTTAGTTTTACAAATTCATAGCCTTCTAGTGCCTTCTGCTCTAGATACTCTTTAGCTCTTCTTGTAGTTAATTCATCATATTGAAAAGGTAAATATTTATACGTTGGCTCCACTTTATTCCCCCTTCTTTACCTGAACAAATATATTAGTCTTAATATTCTAACTATATCTAGTGTATACTAAATTTATTCTACTTACAATTATTTCTAAAACAAAAAAGTTCTATCAGCATCATATACCAATAGAACTCCTCATTATCCATTTCCACATAGAAGTCTTGTTCATAATTTCTATCAAAATTCGTTTTAACTCTTGCCATCTATCGATACCTCCACCATATACTCACTTATAACAGATTCAAAACTTAACTCATTTTTAGCCCTGATATTAAAATCTTCTTTACCTATTATTTTAATATCTAAATCAATGAAACCTACTTCAGAATAAATATTACCTTAACCTCAGAAAGCCCATGGTAATCATATACCATGGGCTTTCTGGGCTACATCTATTTACTGCTAATTTTCTCAGCACTAATTCTTTTTGATTTAATTCTTTGGTTCGCAAACTCACCTGTTAATGTATAGATGACTGAACTTAATGGTACCATAATAAGCATACCCACTACACCCATTAGGCTTCCGCCTAACGTTACTGCAAGTAATACCCAAATGCCTGGCAGTCCTACAGACCCTCCTACTACACGTGGATAGATAAGGTTCCCTTCAAGTTGTTGTATTACAATAAAGAGTACTAAGAACCATACGGCCTTAATAGGTGCTGTTACTACAATGAAAAATACACTGATTAAACATCCTAAGAAGGCTCCAAACACAGGTATGAGTGCAGTGAATCCAATGATGACTGAAACCATGAGTGCATATGGGAATTTAAATAAGCTCATCGATACAAAGAATAATAACCCTATTATAATGGCCTCTAAACATTGTCCTGTAAAGAAGTTGATAAAAGCTTTATTCGTTAACCTTAAAACATAAAGATATCTATCAGCTTTCTCTTCTTTAAATACTGCATACATTATTTTTTTGAATTGCTCAGTTAATTTTTCTTTTTGTGAGAGGATATAGATGGATAGGACAAATCCTAATATAAAATTAACCATGCCACTAAATACAGTTGTAACTATTGTAAATGTTGAACTTAAGACATTGGTTGCACCACTCTGAAGGATAGCTAACATTTTTTCACCTATTTTTACCCAATCAATGTCCTTCCAATACTCTGCTCCCCACTCTGGGAAGTATACCATAAGCTCATTAGTCCATTCCTGCATTCTTATAAGAAATCCAGGAATACTATCACGAATAGTCGCGACTGTACGCCCAAGCTCTGGAATGATAATAAATAACACCATTAAAATAACTACGACTACTAAACAGATAGATAGCAGTAAACTAACAGGTCTTTTTATTTTTTCTATTGTCTTATTTGCGCTCTTATTAAAAAGATTCTTTTCTATCCCTCTCATCGGTACATTAAATATAAATGCCAAACCTATCCCTACTAAAACAGGCATGAATATACCCACTATATTACTTATCCAACTAGAAAGCTGCATAAGATTTTGAAGTCCCCAATAGAAGAAGGTTATACACCCTGCAACCAATAATATCTTTATTATATTTTTTCTATTTAATTCCATTTCTCACCTCTTATATTTTATCTTTAGTTTATTTCTTGTATTGATTCTTATTTATTATTGCCTATCCATAAATAAAATTATCATTCTAAAAGTATAACATATTTTTCAAAATTAAACGTCTTTTTATATCTAAAAAAAGACTCCCTAGCCCTGTAGGCTATAGAGTCTTTTCTATATTATTATAGATTTACAAATTTAGTAAATCTCTTTTGTACTTTTTCTTCACCTAAGATTTGCATAATAGTATGAAGGTCTGGTGTATTACTTCTATGTGTGATAGCTGCTCTTACAGCCCCTGCTACATCTGAAATCATACCTTTGTAGGCTTCTGGATTTGCTTTGTAGTCTTTTCTATTTGCACAGTATCCAAGTTCTAAGGCAATTACCTTTAACTCTTCAAACCATTCTTCTTGTGATGCTACCCCATGATTGTAAGCTTTTGCATAAGCTGCAATCACTTCTTTAGCTGTTTCTATTGTTACTGTCTTTGGAAGTTCGATTTGCTCTACTGTTTCAGCATCAAATAGTTCATCAAATAAGTAGAAGATTTTCTCTTTTACTTCTGACCATTTTGCGAAGTCTTTACGTGGTTTTGGGCCTTCTTTATCAATGCTAAAGAAGGCTTTTGCCATACCTTCGTTAGCTATTACTAGTGCATACATTTCTGGTGCATAGTCTTTTGCCCATGCTGTGTAATAGTTATATACTTCTTCTCCTGGCATTCTTGCAATGATATCTTTACTTACGTCGTTCAGTTTGATGATATCAAATAATGCACCACTCTTACTCATTTTATCAAGAACAACTGAGAACTCATGGTAGTCAGCTGATGGGTTCTCAGCTCTCCACTCTTCATAAGTTGAGTTGATGATGTTCAGAAGGTATTCGATAACACATACTACTGGGTACCCTTCTTCATCGTAGTAAGTTACAGCACTTTCTGGATCTTTTCTCTTAGAAAGCTTACGCTTTGAACCACCTTCTGTTTTCATGATAGTTGGAATGTGCCCATATGCCGGTCTAGGAAGTCCAAGTACCTCGAAAAGTTGTACGTGAATTGGAAGTGATGATAACCACTCTTCTCCACGTGTTACATGTGTTGTATGCATTAAAGCGTCATCAATAGCATGTGCAAAGTGGTAAGTTGGCAGTCCATCCCCTTTGATGATAACGATATCTTGATTGTTTTCTGGGAATGAAGTCTCGCCTTTGATAAGGTCTAAGAACTCCACTCTCTTCTCCGGACTACCTGGTGATTTAAGACGGATGATGTACTGCTCTCCTGCTTCAATCTTAGCAATAGCTTCTTCAGCTGAAAGGTTACGGTATGTTGCGTACTCTCCGTAGTAACCTGGTGTTACTTTTTCTGCTGTTTGTCTCTCACGAAGTTCGCTAAGTTCTTCTGGTGTTGCAAAACATGGGTAAGCTAGTCCTTTTTGAATAAGGTCTTTTGCAAATGCTTTGTAGATTTCTTCTCTCTCACTTTGTCTATATGGACCGTACTCACCTTTTGATGAATCTTCACCTGTCATACCTTCATTGAAATCCATACCATATTTGTGCATTGTCTTGATTGTGTCTTCTATTGCACCTTCTACTTCTCTTTTTTGGTCTGTATCTTCTATTCTAAGGTAGAAAACACCACCACTTTGAGTCGCTACTCTCTCTGCTACTAATGCAGCGAATACGCCTCCGATATGTTGGAATCCAGTTGGACTTGGTGCATATCTTGTTACTCTTGCTCCTTCTGGTAAGTTTCTAGCTGGATACTGATTGATATAGAACTCTGGTGTTTTGTCGATGCCTGGGAAAATAATGTCTGCTAATTTTTGTAAACTCATATGAATTACCTCTTTCTTTTGTGTTACCAAGGTATACATTATTCCATTTAGTTTTATCGTCTAAATAGAATTTGCATCTCTTAGTTATTTAATTAAAAATAAAATAGACGTAATAAAAAAATCCTCTCGCCCCAATATGCTTAGGACGAAAGGATGTACTTCCGCGTTACCACCTAAGTTGCCTAATTACTTAGGCCACTCAATTATCTTTAAGGGAATAACCCCACAAACTTACTCCACGCCTATTTACGTGATTTTCAGTTTATCGCTCCAGAGCTTCTTTCTATAGGTCTACATGCTAGGCTCACACCGCCCCTAGCTCGCTTGTCTGTCAGAAACTATATACTCTTCTCTTTCTATGCTTAATCTTTATTCGTTTTATAAATTACACCTTCATTATACAATTACACTTTGTGCTTGTAAAGGACTTCTATCATCATAAACACCTTATTTCTTACCTTGTGAACTCTCGTATCCTGATTTTTATTTATTAACCTATTTTAAGTGACTTTGAGGCTCTCTTATTATAAAATAATTATTAAGAATTATTTTATAACTTTTTTCAAAAAATATAACTCATAAAAAGGAGTTCTACAAATGGAAATCAAACTTTTAAATGATGGCACCTCTACCTACAAAGACCGTTTTATAGATTTACAAAAATACTGTTTTCAAAATTGTGAGCGAAGCTTTATCGCTTCTCAGTGGGATGCTTTATCTCAAGATATTGGTCACGCTTTTGGTATCCTAGATGATGAATTTTTAGCTAGTTCTCTTACCATTTCAAACTATACCATTTCATTTTATGGTCACTTGGTTTCTATGGGCGGAATTGGTGGAGTAAGCACAGCCTCTACTTATCGTAGCAAAGGAGTCTGTAGCAAACTTCTCAAACATTCTCTTGAGTATATGAATGACCAAGGTATTGTTTTTTCTGCTCTTGCTCCTTTTATGTATGAGTTCTATGAAAAATTCGGCTATAAATGGTGTTATAACCAAGCGATCTACAATCTGAAAATTGAACATCTAAAAAACTTTAGATCAGAAGGTGCCCTCCTACCTATTGATACGTCTAACACCTCCATGCTCTACCAACTCTACGAGAAGCTTATCCTCCCTTATAACGGCATGTGCTCTCGTACACCTTCTATGTGGGAGGAAAAATTAGTTACGGATACTTATGCTGTTATATCCCAAAGTGCGATGGGTACTCCTACAGGCTACATGCTTTATACCATCAATAGTGACAAGCTATGTTTTGAAGTCAAAGAAATGATAACTGAGTCTTATGATGCACTTGAATCCTTCTTTGCCTTTATCTATGCTCACAACGCTCAAGTTCACACCGTTAAACTTATGTGTTTACCAAATACCAACATTCTTGATATCTTACCTCATCCTAGATGTGACTACCACATTCAGTCTGGTATGATGGGTCGTATTATCAATGTTCAGAAAGCACTCTCCTATTATCCATTTAAGCATGCTGGTGCTTTTGTACTTAAAGCTATTGATAGTCTATGCCCTTGGAACAACGGTTGTTTCAAAATTACTATCAATCAGGCTCATGAGGTACTTGTTGAAAAAATAGATACCCTTCCAGACTTTGAGATAGATATCAAAGATTTGTCTCAGCTTATCTTTGGTTTTAGAACTTTTGACTCTTTATTAAATCTTGGCCGCATCTATCTTATTGACCAAGATTTTACTTATTTCAGCTACTTTAATTCACAGCCTCATCCTATAGGATTATACGATTCCTTCTAACTGAAAGAACAAAGTATAAATAATTCCAAAACATGGTATAATGAAACTATTATTAAAAATATTTTATTATGAAATAGGAGGCCCTATTATGTTATTTGAAAGATTAAATGACGAAATCAAAGATGCTATGCGCAACAAACAAGCAGTAAAAAGAGATGCGCTACGCGCAGTTGTATCTGATATTAAATTAAGTGTCAAAGAAACAAAACATGACTTAAGTGAAGAAGAACAACTCTCTATCCTTAATAAACATGTCAAACAAGTCAAAGAATCTATTGAGGCTTACACTTCTGGCAATCGCGAAGATTTAGCTGTAGCAGAACGTGAGAAACTAGAGATTCTTACAGCTTTCTTACCAAAACAAATGGATGAAGAGGAAATCAGAAGCCTTATTGAAAAAACAATTACAGAGAATACACTTGATACTTCCAATAAAGGTCTTCTTATGAAAAACCTTATGCCCCTTTTCAAAGGGAAAGCCGATGGTAAATTAGTTAATGAGATCATTGCTTCTTTTGTAAAATAGTAGATATAAAAAAGTCAGTAAACCCTCTTTTATAGGTTCTACTGACTTTTTTATATCTACTATTTTTCCTTAATTCTACCCGCTTGATAATATTCTACTAGCATTAAAAGTACCTCTATTTGTTCCTTAATCTCTTTACCAACATCTGTATCTGCCACGTTCTTAGTCTGAGGCATCTTTTCAATCACATCTATAGTTGTTACGATATCTGTCTCCTGCTCAATAGCATTCTCCACCCCTTCAAAAGGTCTATGAGATGCTAGCTTGATACTATTCGCATCATAGATAAGGGTATATCCTGCTATGCCTGTTACCTTTTGATAAGCCTTTGTGAAGCCACCATCTATCACCAGTACTTTCCCATTAGCCTTAATAGGACTTTCACCTTTTTTGATTTTCACAGGTACATGTCCATTGATAATATGTCCTTCTTCTACTGGGATATCAAATAACTCTAATATCTTATTAGCCGTAGCCTCTTCTGTAAAATACGTATAGTATGGATTTTTGATTTCTTCCCATATCTTTGTATCTTCAATAAAGTATCTTTCAAAAGTAGTCATTTTATCTTTTCCAAAGAGTGGTGAGTGAGGTCCACACCAAAGATACCACATCATGGCTTCTCCTCGTCTTTTGGCTACTTTATCCCGTGTATTAAAGTACCCCTCCCTTACTATCATCTCTAATTGGTCTAAATAACTCTTACCACTATAATTTGTATCGCCTAGTTTAACCGTTTGCATCTGCCCATCTTCTGTCATCAACATACAACCATGATAAAGCAGGTTATGGTTATAAACTTTATACATACCACCTTTTACAAAGAGATACTTCATATGTTTTTGAAGTTTCGAACTATTGGTAAAAGATGTCTTTAACCTTTCTACAACTGCAATTTCTTGTTCTGTTAGTTTGTAAGGATTTTCTCTATCTATTGATGGAAAATCTATATCTGAAAGGTTGTACTCTTCACCATCTATCGTAATAGATTTTCTATCCCAATCTATATGATGTAATAACTTTCTATGCCCCATCTTAAACTCTTTATAAGTATCTATCAAAGTAGCTTCTAACTTAAATTGTATGATAGTAATAGCTTTATGCATCATAGCAATCAGCTTGTTTTCTGTTGTTTCTTGATCTACACCCTTTGGTACAAATAGCTTATAGTTACTTTGGCTATATTGCTCTAGTGCAAAAGTTGCTAAAGGTAAGAGGTTAATCCCATATCCATCCTCTAAAGTTTGAAGGTTATCATACCTACACCCAATACGTATGACATTGGCAATACATGCCTCATTACCAGCAGCTGCTCCCATCCACAAGATATCATGGTTTCCCCACTGGATGTCTATAGAATGATACTTCATCAATATATCCATAACACGATCAGCTCTAGGACCTCTATCAAATATATCCCCTAATATATGAAGTCTATCTACCGCAAGCCTCTGGATTAAATAACAAAAAGCACAGATGAACTCTCTTCCTTTACCTAGTTCTACCATAGTCTTGATGATTTCCTCATAGTACTTTTCTTTATGCGGTGTGTCTACTTGCTCATTCAGCAATTCTTCCATGATATACGCAAACTCATTTGGTAATGCTTTTCTTACCTTAGACCTTGTATATTGAGAAGATATATTTTTACTAAGCCTTATAATTCTTAATAGATTAATATGATACCACTCATCCATATCTACGCCTTGTTTTTCTAGCTTGTCCAATTTCTTTTCTGGATAATAAATAAGCATTGCCAATGCTCTTCTGTCTTTAGCCGAGATTTCCCTGTGAAAAAGCTTATCTATTTTGAGTTTTAAAATTCCTGATGCATTATGTAACACATGTGAAAACGATTCATACTCACCATGTATATCCGATACAAAGTGCTCTGTTGCCTTAGGTAAGTTAAGTATTGCTTTTAAATTAATAATCTCGGTACTTGCTGCATCTATACTTGAAAACTGCTTGGCCAAAAACTTCAGTAAGGGTAACTGAAGATGTTCACACTCACGTAGTATATTCATAGTTTTATTCCCCTTTGACTTATTTCTATATTTTACTTCTTCCAATATTATACATTAATGTTTGAAAAAAGTAACTATTTTATTTATATTTCACAATATTTCGTATTATTGTATGTATATTAATACCTTTATTCTTCCTCATTATACTATATCTCATCACTACTGTTTAGCTTATAAAAAGAAAAAGTCATCTAGCATTAAATATTCTAGATGACTTTTTCTAAAATTTCTATTCTTAGTTTTTCAAGAAAGTGTGTTACAACAATCTAAGTAATCACCTCTTCTTAGTAAGTAGAATATACTTTATAATATATGTTTTATTTATCCAGAATATATAATATATAGTATAAAGGGGGCAAAATATGGTAACGCCACAGGAAATAAAGAACTCTATCCAAAAAGGCTTAGTATGGCTATCAACACACCAAAATGAGGATGGTTCATGGGGCAGTTCTACTTATTATCCTATCGGAACTACAGGTCTAGCGCTACTTAAACTAGAAGGGTATGCTGTAGAAAATGGCATATCCCCATTTAGTAACGCGTATCCCTATCACCAAAATGTTCTTAAGGGTTTAAATTATTTATTTTCAGTAGCTAAAGAAAATGTACATGGTATTTACTTTGAAGAGAGTGGCCACATTAATTATGAGCAAGGGATTGTATTAGCTGCATTGACAGTTGGTTCTGATCCTAATCTTATAGTAAACGTACCTGGCAGCGTAGCAGATAGCAAAACCTACAAACAAGTTGCTGATCTTATGGTTCAATATTTAGTTTATTCTCAAGATCCTAATGGCGGATGGGCCTATGAATTAGGTGATATTCCAGATAACTCTGTTTCTGGATATGTCATTTTAGGACTTGAGATTGCTGAAAATCCAGAGTATAACTTCAACTGTATCATTCCAGCTACTTTAAAATCAAAATTAAATAATTGGATAGATTTTATACAAAATGATGTTAATGGTGGTTCAGGGTATCAAGAGAGTACTACATGGGTCAATATGCTCAAAACCGGTAGCCTTATACAACAAATGCGTCTAATGGGTGATACTTTAAGCAGCTCTAGACTTAGTAAGGCAATTGCTTATATTGCAGATAATTGGAATAACCCCATTAATCAATATGCTGACAATGCTGGTTGGAAAGGGACTCCTGTTGACTATCAAACAACTTTCACTGTTATGAAAGGATTTTCAGGTTATGGTATAGAGTTTATACAACCAACTAGTGGCGCTCCTATTAATTGGTATCAAGATGTAGCAGATGCAATAGTTGGGCAACAAAAAACGGATGGTTCATGGCCTTTAACCTTCTGGGATCCAGGCGATAGAATTTTATCTACAGTATGGGCTCTTTTAACCCTTGAAAAAGAAATCATTAAGCAAGTCCCGGAGATACCTTATGTAGATAACATTATTATCAAACCCCATGAAATACAATGCCCTTGGAACCTAGAAGAAACGATAGAGATACAAGGTGAAATTAAAGTCTTTGCATACAAATATTCTCATTCTGAAGCAGCATGTATACCAGGATTAATGGCTACTAAGGGTGATGATATAGGCTTTACATTAGTTTATGGAAACTACGGCGAATTTAATTATATTGCACCAATGGGCAAGCCAACTGTAGAAGATAAATTCACGGTTCAAAGACCTATTATTTTAAAACTAATGAGTCTATGTGTTTGTGACGGATATAAGTTGTTCTACGGAAATAGTGACAAGGAAGTAAAAGTTTGTGATAAATTCTATGGTCAAATAGGTATCTATACTTTTCAATTACGAAAATTAGTTAACGGATCCTATATATCAGATTTCAACCTACCTTGCCATCATATAAGATGTCTATCCATGTTACTTCAAATAGAGTTTCCATCCTGCCCAGATTGTCCAGATGACTGCCCAAACGGTAACTGTTTTGGTTAATTCATATACGGTAATAAGATATTTTTGATAAAAATACAAACAAAATAGTCCTATAGATACCTCTTCCACCTATAGGACTATCTTTATTTATCTTTTTTTGTTTAGACCATTTATTCAATCCATCCATTTTTTTGAGAAATCACAATATCCTATAATCTAATTGGCATAAGCTCAATATAGTCCTCAATTGAGCCATCATTTAAACAACACTCAATAATTTGTCTACCCAATGGATGAAGCTCTGGTGCTAAATATTTTCTTAACTCCTCTTTGAAGAAATCTCCTAAAATCTTAGCCCCTTTATCATATCCTTCATTTCCAATCTCTGGTTGAAGATGTGTTCTAAGTAATACTTTTGGTAAGTACATACCATCTACTTTTAAGTTATCTAATGAGTAACCTAATAATGAACATCTTGATTCTTGTAACTGCTCTGCTCTAAACTTCACACTACCCCTTCTTGCTAAGTATTCTCTAGCTACCCACTGAGACATAAATCCTACTTCATAGGCCCCAATATGTTGGTTAGGAATAAGGATATATCTCGTACTTGGTGTCTTTAGAATTTGTTCTAATAAAAGGTTAGCTTGGTCAACTTTCTTACCTGTTGCAAATGGCCAGTAAGAACCTACTCCTTCACTTACCATACCACCCTCTCCGCCCAAGATACTTGGGTTAGCATGTCCTCTAGGTGCTACAAGTCTCCATAACCACGCAAGTGCTGGTGGAAGTATATGGAACATGCCCATGATACCATAGCTTGGCTCTTCTTTTGTACAGATTGGCGCTCTTACACCAAAACTACGGATATCTACTTCTACAGGCTCTTCTACAATGTTAGGTACAAAGCTTCTTGGCATAATTACACGCGGATTAGGACATGGCTTACCAAGTTCTTCATCCATGATATGGTCCCATATAAGACATGTTGAGTCTGGTGTAGCTTGTAAGTTAAGGAATACTAGAGGCTGTTTTGGATGAATACACATTTTCTCATAGTGAGGGTCTGTGCCATATTCTGTGATATGATTCATTCTTAGGAACCAGCCTTCTTCTCCATCTGTTACCACAAGCTTTTTGCTCTCATTTTGAATACTTGGATGACAAATCGCCATATCATCTGTTACAGGTAGTAGTTCACAACTTGCATTAAGGTCAATATAACTCTTGTCCCCTGTTACAGTATTGGTTGCTAGAAGAACATTTCCTTCTGGGTCCTTATGGATTTGCTCTGCCATCTCACTTTTTCCACCACCACTTGCACCTTCATGCATGATAGTGAGTACATTTTCATAAGGTGTCACAACCTTTACAGTTGATGCATGTAAAGTTACCCAGCCTTCTTGCTCTCCGATATCTAGTAGCACACTATAAATACCTTTTTTAGCACTAGGCCCTGGATATAAATTATAAGAGAATACTTCGTGTACTCCATCTAATCTATTATGTACGACAACCTGCTTGCCCTCAAAATGTGTATGTCTAAATGGTGGTGCTAGATATACAATTGCCTTTGGTGTAAATCCATCTTTTATTTCACCTGCCGGGATAAATGCTTGAAGGTCTGCTAATGCTGCTGCGAAGAACCCTGCATTTTTTGGTGCTATAAGTAATGCTTCATAACCAAACTTACTGCCACCCGCAAGGAATGGTAGTACAATAAGGTCTCTTTCTCCTAGCCATTCAAAGGTTTGTTCACGTACACCTTCAAACTTTTCTCCATATCTTTCTTCATATCTTGATTTATCTGTAGCCTTATCATCTGCTATTACCATACAATCCGGGTCACGTCTTCTCATATACATCTCTTTGTAATTCACAGCGACACCATTCTTGCATCTTACCACTTCAGCTTCAACGATAGAGCCTTTTCCTTCTACATCATAAGTTACTTCGAATATTTTATTTTCTTTTTCTCCTAAAGCTAATTCTAATAAATGCTCTCTACTCTTTGGTACGATAAGATTTTGCTTGTCACTAAGTAATTGCTCTACTTCTTTTGGTAGTTTCATCTTTTTTAATAGGTTAGTCATATAATTATCTCCAGTACACTTTACAAGTATTTTTTTGAATTTTATAATAAAATAACTTTAAGTTATTACTCAGTTGCATATTTTGTCATTTTTATTTATAATACCTCATTTGTTTTACCCTGTAAATAGTAGTTATGAAAAACCATTGTTTTAGATTATTTTGGCCTATATCCTAGTACTTCTTTAGTATTTATACATAATTAATTTATAGGAATATTCTATATTATGATTTTTTACTCATTTAATAATTCACTTCATTCTGCAAGTTATTAATCACTTTCTTTCATTCACTATCTTTTTCCACTTATCCTCTTAACTGCTTTCTTTCATTAAAGAAATGCTTATAACTCAAATAAGTCGCCATCATCGTCGCTATAGATGAGGAAGATAAAATCATAAAGGTCACCATAATTTGAAACTTTATTGCCACAAGTGGTGAGGACCCCGCAAGAATTAATCCTGTCATCATACCTGGAAGAGATACTATCCCCAATGTTTTGGCTGAATCTATACTTGGAATAATAGCTATTTTTACACTTTCTCTTAGTATATCTTTAGCAGCTTCTTTTATATCTGCACCTAGTGATAGTTTAACCTCAACTTCAGCCCTCCTATTTTTAAAGCAATTATTTAGATTTCTATAAGCAAGTCCAATAGCAACCATAGAATTACTCACTACCATACCCGCTACCGGTATCACTTCATTAGGTGTAAATGCTATAGCTCGTGACATAATCAAAACAGTCATAGTAATACTCGTTCCCACCAACATGGAGATAAAGGATATTTTGACAACATGATTAATGCCTTCTCCTCTTTTTTTAGTATTCCTAGCTGCATTTATAATCATAATGAGCACCAATACTATGGTAAAAATAGGCTTCTCTAGCCCAAAAATAACATCAAGTATATATCCTACTATTATCAATTGTACAACTGCCCTTAACATGCTCACTATAATTTCTTTTTCTAATCCCAAGTGTTCCTTATAAGATATAAATACAGGAATAACAATAAGAACTGACGCGATAACTAAAGACATTGTATCCATTATTTTATCTCCTCCATACACTCAACCATTCCCTCGGATATAACGATTCTTTTATTAAAAATCCCCTCACTTTGCTCCGCGTCATGGGTAATCCATAATACCGTTACACCTTTTTGGTTTAATTCCTTCACATACTGCTCGATTACCTGAGTATTTTCTTTATCAAGTGCAGATGTTGCTTCATCCAATAGCAAAATCTCTGGTGTATAAATAAGATTTCTTATAAGTGCTATCCTTTGTTTTTCTCCCCCTGATAAAGACTTTACTTCTTTTGTTAAAAAGCTTTCATCTAGATTAAATTTTTCTAGTAGCTCTACTACCTTTTCCTTATCCATACTTTCTTTTCGTATCTTAAAAGGAAACTCTAGATTTTCATAAATACTCTCTCCAAAAAGGTGAGGCATCTGTATACAGTAAGTAATCTGTCTCCTTAGCTCTATAGGATCATATTCTTTGTAGCTTTTACCTTTATACCATATACCTCCTTTTGACAAAGGAATTAAATCTGCGCACAACTTCATTAGTGTACTTTTTCCACTTCCAGACTGACCAACTAATGAAATACAATCGCCTTGATCAATACTTATCGATATCCCATTCAATATATTTGTATTCTCTACCTTATAATACAAATCCTTTATTTCTAATATACTCATTTCCCTCTCCTTATCAGCCTACCATCTGTTAAAATGTATTTTACTTCTATCCAACTCTCTACTTCTTTCTTTTGCATCATCCGTATAGCCCAACACAACAAGTGCTATAGGCACTATACTCTCAGGCATATTAAGTGTATCTTTTATCCATGATACTCTTGATTCATCAGGATAAATACCCAACCACACAGAACCTACCTCTAGTTCAGTTGCTTTTAAAAGTATATTTTGAGTAGCTGCTGAGCATGCCATTAATGTATGTTTTTCTCTTTCATCGCAACTTAAATCTCCACATACAACAATAGCTTTATTGGCTCCTTTTAAAATGCTCCAATTGCTATATCTATTGCTTATTATGCTCATAATTTATCCTCTCATTATTACCCAGT
>JAVVPO010000009.1:26203-41634 GCA_036655715.1 Cellulosilyticaceae bacterium
TTGCTATATCTATTGCTTATTATGCTCATAATTTATCCTCTCATTATTACCCAGTAGTATTTTTCCGTCTATCTACTTATTACTTATTCTTGTAACTCTTTAATATCATTATCCGATATCGTAATTAGATATTATCATAAGTCCATATATTATTCAACAAAAAAAAGCTAAGGTACTTATTCACCTTAACTTTCACTTATCTTTATACAACTTCTTTAACCAGTTCTTTTAATCTACTTTTTAGCTCCACCAAAAGTTCCCTGCCATTATCTGTTGTCTTGTAATATTTTCTTATTTTACCATTTACGTTTCTTTCTTCTTTTATGATCAGATCTTCCTCTACCATAGATTTCAAAATAGGATAGATCGTTCCTGGGCTTACACTATACCCATGTTCTTTCAACTCTTCTATCATCCAAGTACCATAAAAGGCTTCTTCATTACCATGATGAAGTATATGAATATAGATTAATCCATTAAATATCTTTCTTATGATTTGGTCCTTCATGAGCTCCACCCTTACTAATTAATTTTGCTACAATTTCTTTGAAACTCATTATACCATAAAAAAAAGACTTAGCACATTTTACTTTGCGCTAAGCCTTTCCTTTCATTACATTCTTTCGTGGAATGTTCTACTAAGAACGTCTAATTGTTGTTCTCTTGTTAATTTGATAAAGTTTACTGCATAGCCAGATACACGGATTGTAAGCTGAGGATAGTTCTCTGGGTGATCCATCGCATCTAGTAATGTTTCTTTATGAAGAACATTCATATTGATGTGTTGCCCTGTTTGGTAGAAGTAACCATCAAGGATACCTACCATATTTTTAATTCTTTCATCAGCTGATTTACCAAGTGTTTGTGGTACTAATGAGAAAGTATATGAGATACCGTCTTGTGCATATTCAAATGGGAGTTTTGCCACTGAATTACATGCTGCAATAACACCTTTTGTTTCTCTACCATTCATTGGATTAGCCCCTGGTGAGAATGGTACACCCGCTTTTCTACCATCTGGTGTTGAACCTGTTTTCTTACCATATACTACATTTGATGTAATAGTTAATACAGATTGTGTGTAAATTGAATTTCTATAAGGTGTATGTACTTTGATTTTTTGCATGAAATCTTTTACAAGGCTTATAGCAATATCATCTGCTCTATCATCATTGTTTCCGTAAGCTGGGTATTCTCCTTCGATTTCGAAGTCTATAGCAACACCCTCTTCATTTCTGATAGGTCTTACTTTTGTATGTTTGATAGCTGATAGTGAATCTGCTGCTACTGCTAAACCTGCGATACCACAAGCCATTGTACGGATAACCTCTGTATCATGTAGCGCCATTTCAATTCTTTCATAGCAATATTTATCATGCATGAAGTGAATAATGTTTAAGGCATCTGTATAAGTTTTTGCAAGCCATCTTGTAGCAATCTCGAAGTTAGCCATTACTTTATCATAGTCTAATACTTCATCTGTAATAGGTTCGATACCTGGAATAACTTTGATTCCAGCTTTTTCATCTACTCCACCATTGATCGCATAAAGTACTGCTTTAGCAATATTTGCACGTGCTCCGAAGAACTGCATTTGCTTACCAATTCTCATTGGAGATACACAACAAGCAATACCATAATCATCGCCAAATTGTGGTCTCATAAGGTCATCACTTTCATATTGAATAGCTGATGTATCAATAGATACTTTTGCACAGAAATCTTTGTATCCTTGTGGGAATTCATTACTCCAAAGTACTGTTAAGTTTGGTTCTGGAGCTGGTCCAATGTTGTAAAGTGTGTGTAAGTAACGGAAACTGTTTTTAGTTACAAGTGAACTGCTTCCATCTTCTAACATACCACCTAAACTCTCTGTTACCCATGTTGGATCTCCTGAGAATAAATCATTGTATTCTGGAGTTCTAAGGAATCTGATGATACGAAGTTTCATAATGAATTGGTCAATGATTTCTTGAGCTTCTTCTTCTGTAATAATTCCCTCTTGTAAATCTCTTTCTGCATAGACATCAAGGAATGTACTTGTTCTACCAATAGACATAGCTGCACCGTTTTGCTCTTTTGTAGCTGCAAGGTATGCTAAGTATAACCACTGAGTAGCCTCTTTGAAGTTTTCAGCTGGTCTTGATAAATCAAATCCATACATCTCACCTAATTTTTTCAACTCTTTAAAGGCTTTAACTTGTTCTGCAATCTCTTCACAATCTCTCATTGTTTCTGATGTGAATATTGTAGATTTAGCATCTTTATCTTTTAACTTTTCTTCTATTAATCTATCTACCCCATATAAAGCAACTCTTCTATAGTCACCGATAATACGGCCACGGCCATAAGCATCTGGAAGTCCTGTTACGATACCAACTTTTCTTGCTGTACGGATATCTTTATTGTATACATCGAATACACCTTCATTATGAGTTTTTCTATATTTAGTGAAAATCTCTTTCATTTCTGGTTCGATTTCATAATCATATGAGTTTAATGCAGTTTCAACAGTTCTAATACCACCAAATGGTTGAACACTTCTTACTAATGGCTCTTCTGTTTGAAGACCTACGATTTGTTCCTTAGTTTTATCTATGTATCCCGCTCCATGTGAAATAATTGTTGAGATAGTTTTTGTATCTACAAGACAACCTCTTTCTCTTTCAGTTACCATCTTCGCACTGATACTTTCCCAAAGGTCTGTTGTATCTTGTGTTGGTCCTGCTAAGAAATCTGAGTTACCTCTATACTCTGTATAGTTATTAACGATAAAGTCTCTTACATCAATTGCTTCATTCCATTTACCTGTTTTAAAATTTCTCCATTGATTCATACGCTGTCATAGAAGGCCATGCCACCTTCTATTTCCCCCTTTTCTGTTATCACGAGTTTAGTGTATTTTGTATGTTGTATACTGTATACACGTTTTATGTCCTTATAATACCATTTCTTATATTGTTAGTCAATAATAATTATTAATTAATTTAATTTATTATTATTATTTAATTAAAGTTATCTATCTAATCCAATCAATAGTCTAAAACCCTCATTCTCTCTACCTCCCCAATAAAAAAAGAGGCCACCTCACGTGCTTGCAAAGGTAGGCCCTCTCTTTTATTTACTACTTCTTCTATGACTATCGCCTGCACCATAAGTACCAGAACTCATCGATGTTTTAAATCCTGTTTTAGAATTCTTTGCATCCTTTGCATTATCAATCTTACTTTGGAATTGCGCCTCGCCAGTTTTGTGTTTAGACATAAATTCATCTCCTAATCTATTTACTCAATTCAATTTTGCCCGAAACACACTTTTTTTATTACAAAACTTTAGTTCATCTATTAACAGCTTAAGACCGCTTGCTTAAAAGTTTCAACACTTACCCTATCTATAAAAAATCCCATCTTCTCTCCCGGCTGAGCTTCTTCTTTATAATAAGTCATAATCCTATCTACCAAATCAAATGCTTCCTTTTCATTTAATCCCATTTGGATGATATCTGCTTGTCTTGGATGAAAACCTGCCGATCCACCCACTACAATCCGGTAACCATCTACATCCCCAATTACTCCTACATCCTTACTATAGACACTTCCACAAGCATTCCTACATCCGCAAACCCCGAATTTTGTTCGGCATGGCATCTCTTGCCATTGATATTTACGTGAAAGTCTCATGCCTATCCCTATCGAATTTACTTTGGAGCGTTTGCAAAATGCCGCAGGACACATCTCTATATTTTTGACTGTATTTTGTTCGACCACCGCCGGCTTCATACCTAGCTCTTCCCATATAGCAGGGATATCTTCTAATTCTAGATTGGTAATGAGTATTCTCTGCCCAGAAGTCAGTTTTAGAATGCCCTTATATTTCTTAGCGACTTCTCCTATTTTAATAAGCTGATCTGGTGAAATAAATCCTCCTGGTATGTGTGGTGTAATAGCATAGGTACGTTTTCCATTTCTTATTTTTTGTAAGTTTGCCATAATTTTCTCCTATTTAAATGCTTTTAATCTATTATTTTTATTCTATCACTTTTTTATTTATGTATTCGTTGCCCTAGCAACTTATTGTCTTGTAAATTCACTCTTTTCTTCAAGGTATTCCCAAATCAGCTATCATGCTATAGAATACTTATTACTAACTTACATCAGAGGTGATAGACATGAAATTCAAAGCTCACATAGCCGGGGGAGTTGCTCTTGGCATAGGCGTTGCCTACTTTTTAGATTATTCTTTCGCTGAAACTGCACTTTTTTATGGGGCAGTTTTAGTCGGCTCATTGCTACCAGATATTGATCATACCAAAAGCTTTTTAGGTAGTCGCTTATTACTTTTTAGCAAACCTCTTAACAAATGGTTTGGTCACCGTACACTTACTCATAGCTTATTAACTGTAGGTCTACTTTTTTATTCTTCATTTGCAGCCTGGGGATTTCTCCCTATTACAACAGGATTATTCACTGGCTGTATTAGTCATATTCTGCTAGATAGTCTAACAAATAAAGGTGTAGCCATCTTTTATCCACTTTCTAAAAAACGCTATAGATTAGGCAGGTTGTACTATAAAGATAGAATATTACAATAAAGCAAGGCATACTCCTACTAAAAAGTAAGTGTACGCCTTGTTTTAGATAATAAAAAAAGACTATCAACTTAGTTGATAGTCTTTTCTGCAAAAATGCAATAATTACATTTTTGTTACGTTTTCTGCTTGAGCTCCACGTGGACCTTGAGTAATTTCGAAGCTTACTTTTTGTCCTTCTTCAAGAGATTTGAATCCATCTCCTTGGATAGCTGAGAAATGTACGAATACGTCATCTCCATCTTCTCTAGCGATAAATCCGAAACCTTTTTCTGCGTTGAACCATTTTACTGTACCTTTATTCATTGTGGTACCTCCATATAAATTATTATTTTTGTACTATGCATATCAATAAAGAATTCACATATTACTACAGTCGATACTTGAGTATAAACTCTAGTAACATGTGAATTACCTGTATATGTTGAATACTTGATAAGTATAGCACACTTTTTTTAATATAACAAGGCTTTATCTGCTCCAAATTTATCATTGTTATATTATAATTAATTCCTCAATTAAGTATAAACCAAAATAAAGCAAATTATACATAGTTTTTAAAACAAAAAATCAAACTCTGATTTTAGTGTTAATCAGAGCCGATTACTTGTAAATACTATTCCCCTGCTACAGCTATTTCGGCTATTAATATAGACGGACTGCCTATACTTCCTTTAAATTTAAAATCATTTCCTACTTCTTCTATTGTTTTTAAAAGTTCAAAGAAATTTCCAGCTATGGTAATTTGCTTCACTCCATTAGCCAATTTTCCCTCTTTTATCAAAATCCCTCTGGTCGCTAGAGAGAAGTCTCCAGTGATAGAATTGGCCCCTGCATGGATGCCTTCTAGCTCTGTAATATAGAGACCATTTCCTACTTTAGCCAAAAGTTCTTCTAGATTTACACTACCTTTTTCTATATAAAGATTAGTTGAATCTACTTTTACAGGTGATGCAATAGATTCCTTACTTGCATTGCCTGTTGTTTGTACTCCTTCCTTATAAGCAGTTTTTAAATTATGTAAGAACCCTACGAATTTTCCATCTTTAATAATGTATTTTTCTTTAGTTCCTACGCCTTCATCATCAAATGCTCTACTTCCTAACCCATCAACTAAAAGAGGATTATCAATTAAATTTACTTTGCTAGAAGCAATCATTTCTCCCACTTTACCTTTTAAGAGCGATTTACCCTCTTGCATAACATCTGCAAAAAATGAAGATTGCATTGCTCTAAGTAGTGAGCTCATTACATCATTTTCAAATATCGCTTTGTATTTACCTGATGGTATAGACTTAGCATTTATTTTTCTAATAGTATTGGTTACTGCAGCCTCTGCTAATTCATCTATATTAAGTCTATCTAATGAAGTAACTGTTATTACTTCGCCTCCATTAACCATTGCTTCACCGTCTTGTGCCACTGGCTCTACATAAGCACTTATATAACTTTGAGTATGACTTAAATCAACTCCATTTGAATTAATTAATGACACAGATGCAGTCGCTACTTCTATCCCACATTCTGCTATTTTGAATATATTCTTATCGATTTCTTTTGCTTTTTGTTCTAACTCTAATGCCATCGCTATATGTGCATGCGTATCTAGGTTTGCAACTGCTTCATCATAACTTGAAATAGATGCGTAGGATTCTTCTCCTGTATAAATAATTTCTTTATCTTCTTTTTCTACTAATAGGGCACATTCTTTCGCACTTGCAACAAGCATTTCTACTGCTTCTTCATCGAATTTTTCTGTGTAAGCATAGCCCATCTTTCCAGCTATTATCCCTCTAAAGCATAAGGTATCACTACTATTAATTTCGTGACTTTCTACTTCTCCCTCACTTACCATGACACTTGTATTCGCTTTACTTAAATAGTAAATTTCGTATGCCTCAAACCCTTCCTCTTTTGCTCTAGCAAATAGGTTTTCTTTGAATTCTCTATTCATCTTATTCTCCTCCTATCTTCCACCTACTGTGATTTCTTTAACTCTTAGTAATGGCTGACCTACATTAGTTGGTACCCATCCACTAGCTGAACCGCACATACCTTGCGCTTGTTCTAGATTAGTTCCCACCATATCTATATCCATAAGAATATCTCTTCCGTTCCCGATAAGACTTGCACCTCTAACTGCTCTATCTATCACACCATTTTTAACAAGATATCCTTCTACTACTGCAAAGTTAAAATCACCTGTCAGTGGATTTACTGAACCTCCACCCATTTGCTTAGCATATAAGCCATGCTCAATAGATTTGATGATAGCTTCATTATCATCATCTCCATTATCTATATAGGTATTAGTCATACGAGATGTTGGTGCATATCTATAAGATTCTCTTCTACCATTTCCGGTACTAGCCATCTCCATACGTCTGCCATTAAACATATCTATCATATATGACTTTAGAATACCATTCTCAATAAGTATATTCTTTTGACCTGGTGTCCCTTCATCATCTATATTAATAGAGCCCCATGCATTTGCTATAGTTCCATCATCTATAGCCGTTACTTTGGCATTGGCGATTTGCTCACCTAATTTATTTGCAAATACAGAATTCCCTTTTGCAACAGATGTGGCTTCTAGAGAGTGTCCACATGCTTCATGGAAGATAACTCCTCCAAATCCATTTTCAATAGCTACTGGCATCTTTCCTGCTGGACAATAATCTGCATGGAGCATCGTTACCGCACTCTTTGCTGCATCTTTACCTAGTTCATATAGGTCAAAGTTATCAAGTAATTCAAATCCTACTTTTGCTCCTGGACTTCTACTACCTGTTTGATTATCTACACCATTAGAGGCTACAACTTGTATGGCTATCCTTGTTCTAATCCTTCTATCTGTTGTATAAAGTCCATGGCTATTTGCAATAAGTATATTTTGGTCTACTTCACTAAGAGATACGCTCACTTGTACAATTTCTTCACTATATTCTTTAGCCCCTTGGTAAGCAACTTTCATCTTCTCTATTTTCTTACTTGCTTCTATTGTACTTGGCACAAATAGAATAGGATGAATATTGGTATTAATTCTTTCTACTAAATTAAGATTGATATGCTCTCCTTCTCTAGCACTTCCTAGAGCATCAGCTGCTTTTTTTGCTGTATGTAATAAACTTTGCATACTATCATCATTAGTATAGGCATACATACTTTTTAATCCCTTGAATATACGTATACCTATTCCATAATCTTTTCCACCTACTAAGCTTTCTACTTTTCCTGACGTTAATTTGATGTTGTTTTTTATGGTGTCTTCCACAAATATTTCAGCAAAATCTCCACCTGTGCTAAGTGCTACAGATAGTACATGTTTAATTTTATTTTTTGCTAACATATTACATCCTCCTTTATTTTTTCTTTATTTATCTATGTCTTTATTTATTTCAAGTCATACATTTTATAGTATTTTTAAGCTTTTTTATTCTATTAATATTTTAATATTATATTTTGCATTTAGCAAGTTATTGGTATTTAAAATTCAATCATAGTATTATTTCATATTTTATGCCGATATTGGGCATCATTATAAAAGATTTTATGCTATACTATCCTTAAGTTTTTTCAAAGGGGGATTTCCATGAACTTTATATTTGAACCTAACGACATAATTCTTTTTCAAGGAGATAGTATTACAGATTGTAGTCGCAACAAACTAAGTCGTACAGATCTTGGCGAAGGCTATGTTAATTTTATCAATCATTATATTGAAGTACATTTTCCTGATTCACATATTACTTGTTATAACAAAGGAATCTATGGTAATCGTACCGTGAACCTCAAAAGACGTTGGAGACGTTCTACTCTTAATTTATCTCCTGATATTCTTTCTATATTAGTAGGTATCAATGATACTTGGCGTCGTTATGACATGAATCTCATTACTTCAAATGAAAAATTTAAAGATAATTATTTATATCTTATTGATAAAGCTAAAGAAAACAATCCGAATCTCAAACTAGTTCTTATCTCTCCTTTTTTACTCCCTACTTCTACTGAGCAATTAGAATGGTTTGAAGATCTTAATCCCAAAATTGAAATTGTAAAAGAAATAGCCCATCAGTATAATGCTATTTACATTCCACTTCAAGAGCTCTTTAATAGTCAAATCACATTAGAAAAACCTAACTGTTACTGGACTCTAGATGGTGTTCACCCTACACTCGAGGGGCACTCACTCATTGCTAAAGAGTGGATACTGGCTACAACCCTTAAAGAAAAATGTTGATAAGAAAGTAGGTATCCCTATGGAAATTAGCAAAAATGAAAATCGCAATTATTTATTAGATAACCTAAAAGGATTACTCATTTTTCTAGTGGTATTCGGTCACTCTCTTGAAATCTATAAAAATGAAAATATCTTTATTAATGTTGCTTATATATTCATCTATCTTTTTCATATGCCCGTTTTTGTATTTGTATCAGGTTACTTTTCCAAAAACTTAGATAGATGTCGTAGCACTGCTTTTAAAACTTTTCTTATTCCATTTATCGTCTTCAATACTTTATGGAATGGATTAGCCGCTATTTTCATGGGGCCCTCAGCCTTTTCATTCGTTACCCCCGGATGGGCCCTTTGGTATCTCATGAGCATGTTCTTTTGGAAAATCCTTATTAAAGACTTGGTGAGAATACGATATATCTTTCCACTTAGTATCTTTATGGGGCTCGGAGCCGGAATCTTCACCGAATTTGATACCTTATTGTCTCTATCTAGAACACTTGTCTTCTTACCCTTCTTCTTAGCCGGTTATTATACAAGTGAGCACGGACTTGCCATACTCAAGAAACCTAGTCGGTTATATTCTTTCTGCATCACTGTGATTGCATTAACTTTTGCTGTATTTGCAGCAATTACAAACATCATACCTGTAGAATTTTTATATGGTAGCAGTCCATTCGAAACCTATACTGTTCCTATATGGTTAGGTATAACTAGTCGTGCTTTACTCTATCTCATAGGATTTTCTTTTGTTTTTGGCCTTATTAATGTACTTAAACAAACGCCAACCTTCTTTAGTAAAATAGGTAGTAATACTTTTGCTATTTATATTTTACATACGTATTTACTCATTGTAGTTTTTGCTATTAATCACTTTATCCCTTGGATTGCTGTACGTATTTTGGTTTGCTTCATTGCCGCTATAGGTATTACTTATCTCTTATCACGCAATAAAGTTAATCGTTATTTCATGAAGTTTCTTAATTGGATAAATCACTTAGTTCTTAAGAGCTAATCTTAATATTTTACTTATAAAACAATAAAACACGGATAACTACAGGACTAAAGGTTCCTAGTTATCCGTGTTTTATTTGATTACAAATAATGCCTTTTCTAAGTGTGCATCTTATGTTATAGGCAAAAAAACTTTTCTCATTATCCTGTGTGGGGTTCATCAACTTATTTTCTCATTCTTTCTTTTAGTACTTATTGTGTGTGCTATCATACGCTTTTGCCCCTACAACCTGGCTTCCAACGCTATTTGCTAATAGTTTTCTCCGTACGTCTATTCATCATCTGTCCCTCTTGAATGTAAAGCCAAAATGATTTTAGCTTTCTTAACTATTACATATCCAGATAATGATTTGATTCTATTTTTTTAATAAAACACTTAACTCTACATTTAACTACAACCCAGCATCATTTCCCATATATTTTACTGATCCTCATGGTTAAGATAACTTGTGATGCTATTTATAGTTGTTAGCTTTTTTGAACTTAAATATGTAAGATTTATATTTCCACCATAACGTTACAGAATGTACAAAAGATGTTAAGGTGAATTTTTCCTTTATAAAATGAGATAGCATTTGCAAAGACTAATTAAAATCTTATAAAGTAGGTGAAGTCATGAAAAATAAAAAAATGAATCCAAAACAAATAACAAGTGAACCTGTTACACATCTTCCTGTATTGATGGATGAGGTAAAGGAAAAGGATGGGACTTTTATAGAAGATACGGATCCGGATGATGGGTTTGCGAGTATTAATACAGTGAAGTATGGGGTTGAAGTAGATGTGGATGATTTTTAGGTAGATTTTAAGCAGACAGCAGTAGGAGGGTGTAGGTACCTTTCATAAACACAGTTCCTTCTGCTTCTGCTTTAAAAAGTTTTTGTAATTCTATCGGTGAGCATTCTCTTCCATATACACTAAATCTTTCTCATTCATTTTACCGTAATGAACATATACTTTAGTTTTTCCAAAGCTTTGTCTGGGTAATTTACCTTCTAATATCTCTAGATGTCTTAGCTTTTCTTCTCTACCTGTAATATAGCTGGTTTATCATTATTGATAAAAAATATACTATCTTTTATCAATAACTGGTTTTATATACTATCTCTTTAACTATATATTATTTATTAATATTTATTTTTATTCATCTAAAAGTTTATTATCTATAAAAATATAGAATATTTCTTATATATTTTCATAGATATCATTCAAATTATATAGACTATATTTTCATTTATTCTATAATACATTACCATAAATGATTTGTTTAATTATTATCAAACTATTTATTTGATTTATTTAATTTCATGAATTATTCAGCCAAAAATATCATTTTTTCTACATAAATTTATATTTTCTACTATTTCTTGTAGAAAATTTATCACATTTATGTTAATATGTGATAGAGCACATAATTGATAGAACAGCTAAAGGGATTTTTAAATTTTTTACTATTTTTTATTATTAAAGGAGAGATTATTATGGATAACGTATTTTTTAAAGAGTTCTTAATGATTAGTGAGTTTAAAACAGTATTATTTATGGGTGTTTTAGTATTACTTTTCGCATTAATGAACAAGTTTCAAAAGAAAAGAGTCGACTTCTCTAAAAGAATGCTTATCGGTACTGGTTTAGGTCTTGGTCTTGGGGTATTACTTCAAGCTGTATCTGGATTCTCTAGTACCCCAATGGAAATTACATTTATCTCAGAAACAACTAAATGGTACGGCTTAGTAGGTAATGGTTTCATCGACCTTATCAAAATGCTTGTAGTTCCTTTAGTTATGGTTTCAATTATTCATGTTATTATCAACATGAAAGAAGGCGCTAATATTGGTAAATTAACAAAGAATACTATTATCACAACAATGGTAATGGTAATTATCTCTGTTATTGTAGGTCTTGTAGTAGGTATGCTATTCAATGTTGGTAGTGGTATGAGTGTTGATGGTGGTACTTCTGAAATTAAAGAAGTTAAAACTGTAGTTGATACATTAAGAGGATTATTACCATCTAACCCTGCAAAAGCTATGGTTGATGTTAATATCATTGCATTAGTTATCTTCTCTGTATTCTTCGGCCTTGGTGCTAACAGAATGAAAAAGAAATACTTTGATGTTGTAAAGCCATTCTTTGACATCGTTAATGCTTTACATAAAATTATCATGAGTGTTGCTATGACAATTATCAAATATATGCCTTATGCAGTTATTCCTTTATTAGCAAACACAATTGCTCAAAGAGGTATTTCAAGTATTCTTGACGTAGGTATCTTCATTGTTGCTTTATATGTAGCTGCTGCAATCATGTTTGGTATCCAACTTATTGCTTTAGTTATCTTTGGATATAACCCTCTTATCTACATTAAAAAAGGTATTGCTGTAATGGTACTTGCTTTCACTTCTCGTTCAAGTGTTGGATGTTTACCACTTACAATTGAAACATTAGTAGACAAAATGGGTGTTAATGATGGTACAGCAAGTTTCGTTGCTGGTTTCGGTACGACAGCAGGTATGCAAGGTTGTGCTGGTATATTCCCAGCATTATTATTAGTTTTCGTAGCTAATATGACAGGTATGCCAATTGACTTTACATTCATCGGTATGTCTATCATCGTTGTAGCTTTAGGTTCACTTGGTATCGCAGGTATCCCAGGAACTGCTACTATGGCTGCTTCAGTTGCTTTATCAGGAGTTGGTCTTGCTTCATTATTCCCATTAATCAGCCCAATTCTTGCTATTGACCCAATCATCGATATGGGTAGAACATTAATCAACGTAACAGGTGCTTTAACTAACGCTATGATTGTAGATAAAACACTTGGACAAGTAGATATGGACAAATTTAAAGATATGAGCGCAGAAAAGTAATTCAAAATATAAGAAATAAAGCGAGGGACTCACTATGTTAGACAGACAAGATAGCTATATACAGATATTAATAGAAGAATTAGTCCCAGCTATGGGATGTACTGAGCCAATCTGCATAGCTTATGCAGCTGCAAAAGCTACAGAAGTATTAGGCTGTGAACCAGATAAAATCATTGTACAATGTAGTGGTAATATCATTAAAAATGTTAAAAGTGTTACTATTCCTAACTCAGGTAACCTCAGAGGAATAGAAGCAAGTGCTGTTTTAGGAGCTGTCGGTGGGACAGCTTCTAAAGAGCTTGAAGTCCTTAATGAAGTATCTGATGAATCTATCTCAAGAACTCATGAATTAGTTGCAATACCAGGATACTGCAGCGTAGAGCTCTTAGACACAGTCATTCCTCTTCACCTTATATTAACTGTATATAAGGGAGCTGAGGAAGCTACCGTAGAGATTAAACACAGTCATGCCAATATTTCTAAAATTACAAAGAACAACGAAGTATTACTTGAAAATGTTGAAGATGCTGATAAATACTTAGGTGTTTTCAAAGATAGAAGTATCCTTAATGTTGCTGATATCAAAGAGTTTGCAGATACTGTAGACCTTTCAAGAATTAAAACATTATTAGCTACACAAATTGAATACAATATGTGTATTGCTAATGAAGGTCTCACTGGAAACTACGGTTTAGGTATTGGTAAGATCTTATTACAAAATTATCAAAATGATGTTGTAACCAAAATAAAAGCTTATGCATCTGCTGGTTCTGAAGCACGTATGAGTGGATCTATTCTTCCAGTTGTAACGAATTCAGGTAGTGGTAATCAAGGGATGGCTTCTTCTATTCCAATCATTATTTATGCTACTGAAAAAGATAAAAATGAAGAACAACTTTATAGATCTTTAGCTTTTGCTAACCTCATAACTATTCATCAAAAAACTTATATTGGTAGATTATCAGCCTTTTGTGGTGCAGTAAGTGCTGCTTGTGCAAGTGGAGCGGCTATCACTTATATTGAAGGTGGTACCCTTGAGCAAATCAAAAATACCATTATCAATACATTAGCTAATATTTCAGGCATCGTATGTGATGGTGCAAAACCATCTTGTGCCTCAAAAATTGCTTCAAGCTTAGATGCTGCTATTATGGCTCATCATTTAGCTATGAATGGTAGAGTTTACGAGCCATTTACAGGTTTAGTACAAAATGATGTTGAGCAAACTATTGGTTGTATCGGTAGACTTGGTAAAGAAGGTATGAAACAAACTGATATCGAAATCCTTAACATGATGTTAGGTAACTAGGAGGTTAGACAAATGCGTATATTAATCATTGGTGGAACTGCTGCGGGTATGAGTGCTGCAGCAAAGCTTAGAAGAGTTGATAGAGAAGCAGAAATCGTTGTATACGAAAAAAGAAGCTATGTATCTTTTGGTGCATGTGGACTTCCTTACTTTGTAGGAGATTTCTTTGGCGATGTAAACAACATGATTGCTAGAACAAAAGAGCAAACTGTTGCATCAGGTGTAGATGTACACACTGGTTGTGAAGTGACACACCTTGATGTCAATACAAAACAAATTACAGCTAAGAACCTTGAAACAGGTGAAACAATCACTGATACTTATGATAGATTAATGATTGCTACAGGTGCTAGTCCAATTATTCCACCTATTCAAAATGTAAAACTTCAAAACGTATTTACACTTCATAGTATGGAAGATGGTGTAGCTCTTAAAAAGGCTATGGAAGATTCATCCCTTACAAAAGTTGCTATCGTAGGTGCAGGTTTTATCGGACTTGAAGTTGTTGAAGCTGCTAAGCAACACGGCAAAGAAGTTCATGTTTTCCAAAGAGAAGAAAGTATTCTTAACCTTCCATTTGATAAAGAAATCACTGATTTACTTGAGCAAGAATTAGTAAGTCACAATGTATCTCTATCTTTATCTTCAACAGTTACAGAGCTTAAAGGAACTGATAAAGTTGAAGCTGTAGTAGTTGGAGATGCTGTAATCGATGCTGATATCGTAGTACTAGCTGCTGGTGTTAAGCCTAACACTGCATTCTTAGCTGATACAGGCATTGAAATGACTCCTAATGGCGCTATCAAAATCGATGCAAAAGGTAGAACTTCTATAGCTGATATCTATTCAGCAGGCGACTGTGCTACAGTTCCTCATATGCTTCAAGAAGGTACTTATATCCCACTTGCTACAAGTGCAAACAAACTAGGAAGAATCGTTGGAGAAAACCTAGGTGGATTAGATACAACTTACCAGCTTACTTTAGGTTCAAGTTGTATTAAAGTATTAGATATGGAAGCTGGTCGTACAGGGCTTACAGAAGAAGATGCTAAAAAAGCTGGTATTAATTATGGGGTTACATTCGTAACAGATATGAACCAAACAAATTATTACCCGGGACAAGAAAAGATCTATGTAAAATTAGTTTACGATAAAGAAACTAAAGTATTATTAGGTGGTCAAATTGCTGGTAAAAAAGATGCTGTACATAGAGTCAATGTGCTAGCTACTGCTATCTATGCTAAGATGACTACTATGGAGCTTGGAATGTTAGATCTTTGCTACTCCCCACCATTTGCAAGAACTTGGGATGTATTAAATATCGCAGGTAATATTTCTAAGTAATACTAAAGAATAAAGCCCTGATGGGATTAAGTGATTTTACTTATCCAATCAGGGCTTTATTCTTTTTCT
>JAVVPO010000010.1:0-40536 GCA_036655715.1 Cellulosilyticaceae bacterium
TTTGAGCCATTTCTCAAAAAAAGAATCTAATTTTGTTTCCATAATTTTGTTTTTTATAATTAATAATGTGATTGAATAGGACTCGAACCTATTATTTCTTTATATATTATAAAGTAAGTTTACCAAATTCTTCTTTCAATCATCCCCTAACACTATAAATAGTGTACCTTTTTCTTTTCTAGGAGATCCAAAGGTATTTTGTTTTTATCTAGAGGAGTTCATTGTTATTACATCCTCCGCCCGCGAAATATAAAATGGGCAGCCTCTGCTAAGGCATCTCTGTTTACAATAATGGCTAGCAGACCATTAAATTATCAGATTGGAACGCCGATGTCAATAAAATTGACTTAACGTAATATATCGTATAGATAAAAAATTTAAACAAAATAAGTACTATTTATAAATAATTCCACTTAAAATATTATATAACGTATTATTTTTAGTTTATAGCTTAATACGAAGTTTATCAATAATAGAATTATACTATAACTAAGGATACAAAATAGTAAGACTATATCAAAATTTTTTTTATCTTAATTTTTAGTTTATAATATCTTTAGAAATAATATTTAAGTTTATGTCTCTATAAAATACTATTTGGACTAAGAACTTCTAAAATACTATCATCAATAAATTCATCAACTAGAGATCGTGAATAAACATCTTTAATAAATTGTTCTTCTATTACTAGTTCTTCATTCATATAAAATATTATTTTAATGCACACGTAGTACTGTAAGTTGGACTTGAACCAACATAACCTTTACAGATTAAAACATTTTAAGTGTTTCGTGTATACCATTCCACCATTACAGCATCATTTATTATTTTTTAGTAACAATTAATTTATAATTATGTTACTGAATATCTATTTGCTTATATGAAATTGGTCCCCATAAAGCTAACCCTGTTAATAGCGCTGGGCCAATAATGGTTCCTGACAATAATATACTCTAAATAATATTACCAGTACAAAGCAGATAATTAATATTATCTACTTTATCCTCTTTATTCATACATCCATATGGCTGAACAATTGTCTCTTTATTATTAATAGTAAAAGTTTTACTGTCTGCACAAGAAGAGTATAAAAAAGATATTGAAATTAATATAATTATTATTTTATTTATTTTTTACTTCTTTTAGATTTTTTAAAGCCTCTTTTAATTCCTCGGATACATCATAAGTTTTTTCCCTATATTTATTGTTTCTATTAATTCTGGAAGAAAGGCTTCTGTATATATCTGTTTTAATAACCAAAAAAACACTAGAAGATTCTGCACTACAACATGAATCTATAATATTATCGCGTGAAATATAATAATATAAGGCCGAACTTTTTCCATCCATGAGGTGTTTATTATATCCTCCAAGATTTGCTAAAGTTTTTATAATTTCAGATCCTCTATTAAGATTTCCTTTATAATATATTTTTGTATTAATCACTTTTTGTTTAGGATATTTTTTAAAAAACACATTATATTTAGCATAAATAATAATTTCACGTCAAAATTATTGAGAATTTTTAGGATTGCTTTCCTAATCAAATTCTTTACTTACTGCTGGCGTTCTTTTATTATTTTGAAAAACGGTTACATCCGCGTGCACTGTCTGTTATAATTGGGTATCGACTATTAATTGTACTACTTCTATAGGCATATAAGAGAGTTTACCTATTAAATCAGATTGTTTGATAATATATCTTTCCTAATTCAAATTTAGCCATGCTTATAAAGTTTTATACTTATTATTGAAATTTAAAATTTCGTACACTAATTTAGGAATATATAATAATATAGTAAAAAGCAACTATATAAGTTAATGGATTATATCAATTTGTCTTATATTTAATAATATATTTTTCTTAGAAAATATACCAAAAGTTTCAAAGAACTATAATCTTATTATATATAAACGATAAAACCAATATTCTATAGTATTAATATTATATTTTTCTTGGAATATTTTTTAAAGAACCTTATCTATTATTCTAGTTGTATTCATTTTTAATTAATATTAATTAATATCTTTAAAAATAATAGAACCTTGTTCTAAGAACTTGTATCCTATCATAGCTCTCAAATATGCAAGTAATCTTCTACGCGCTGCTTCAAAAACCACGATTCTCTTTTTATTAAAGTGAGAGAGAGCCTGAACTCATTACTGAAATTACACCGAAGATATTTACTTAGTTTTTTACTTAAACCTAAAAGCTAATATTATGATTCTTTAGTTAGTTCGACATCTTTCAAAAATATATATCCTATTTGACTAGGCTTATATGCTATGGTGGTATTTGGTCTTTCTCCTATCTCTCCAGAAACATTTTTTAAAATATCCCATTCACTGCCCCAAACCTGACTCGCACTAATTTCCTTAAGTTTTTCATATATATTGAGACAATCTTCGGCAGCTTTCTTATATTCCTTAAATTCTAATTGTTTTTGCAGTCTATCATATAGTTTTCCCATAATCTATTATTCTTTATAAAGAGATATTTTTTTTCTATTAATAAGATCTTGTTGTATTTCTCTTACAATTTCAAAAAGATGTTCTTGTATTTATTTCTTTTTCTTAGTAAGATTTACTCTAGATAATATTTTAACAATCTCATGACTAGTATAAGTATATTCTTCAGTAATTAAGTATGGTTTATCTTTTATAGCCAGTAAGTGATTAATTTGGGCATTAATAAGTTCTTGGAAAGATTTATATTGTGTCATAAAATCTAACGCTAAGTTAAAATTATCCCGATTATTATTAGCATAATTGTAAATAAAAGAGTTATTAATATAGGCTTATCTTTATAGTCTGTTACTTCATATCTAATAAGAGGATAGGCTATCATAATAAAGATTGTCAGAAATACACCTAATATTAGTAGTATTTGTCCAAGTATCATATAAGTTATTATTATTTGTTTGACAAGAGTTGTAGTGTCGCTCTACTACCTATAGCTCCTAAGACTTCGATAATGTTATTATTAAGCAATTATCTTAATGTTATCATATACCATCGAATACCTAATATCTTTATTTAGGAAACTTTTGATAAATAGCATGTCTATTCTCATGTTTAGTCGCTATTAGTTATAGTACAAATCATACTTAAATAACTATTTATAATTTCTGTTAATCGAAGCAACCTTTATTTATACTCTCTGTTTACTCTAGAGTTTAAAAGCGATACTACTATATACCTGTTTTACTTTTCATATTTAAGAAACCTACTGGCCTAGTAGGAGCGTGTTTCCCTTGTATATTAGGGCAGAGATATTTCTCTACTTTCCCACACAATAGTATCTTACCAGTATATTTGAGCATTATTAAGAGGCTTAACTGGTTTATAAAACAGTAGCTTTAGTATATGAATACAGCATCGCTAATCCACTATATTTTAATAGGCTACTACTATAAAAACTAACAATCGTTAGATAGTTATAAAATTGAATAGTAAACTGTATCCCAATAAGATTTATCCTCTTCTGAAAATGTATCTATTTTATAAAATTTCCATATTTCTGATAATCTCCTATATGCCCAAATACGAAGCATCATCAGTTGACTAAAATTATTATTAATAACAGAATTATAATATCTTTTATAAGTTATATTGAGATTATATAAATCTTGACGATATTGATTATTCTCGTTTTTCATATTAAATAATTTTATTTTGATAATGGCTTACTTATCCACTTATAAGTAGAATCTTCTCCTATGATAGTATACTTTTTTTGGTAGTTTCCCATTTCATACTTTTTAAGAACTTTATTAGCAACCATATCAGACTCACTATAAAGATAGATTGTTAGCAATAAAGTATATCCTGCTATAACAAATATATAAGGAAAATATTCATTAACCTTTGATGACTTATCTGCACTATACATAGTGAAAATAATTATTAACATTAAAACAATAATTAAATATATCATAATTTTAAGTATTTATATATATTATAAGTAATATAATTAAATTTTCTTTAAAAGGCTGTAACTCTTATGGAGATGCGAAACCGCCTTTTACCGATTAACGTGAGCACCTATACTTTTTCTTCCTCACTTCTTAACACATCGCTTTGATAGGTTACATATAGGAGGAAGATTCCTATACGCAAGGTGATACCTCTAGGTTCAATACTCACATATTTCTTAAAATTAATAAAACTAGTATTTATCTTTTCAAAAAATATGTATTATACTGTAGATGACTACAGTGTGAGAAAACTATTTTATTAATAGAGGGTATCACCTAATCATTTCACAGCGATTTCTCTATAAACTATCCGATTTAGAATAAAATTCAACTTGGGATGAAAATTTATATTCACAACTTAGCCATTAAGCTTATGTGTAGATAGATGGATATTAGAGTTAAAGCGTTATGCCAATCTGCGCTGTGTTAATGGTTCGATTACGACAAGATAGCCCTAAAGGTTCTCGCTATGAATTCATTAAATATGATTTAAATAAATAAGGAGGTTTACCATCCTGTATTATAATTAATATTACATTCATTAAACCACTTTTGAACAGTCGTAATTGAAATTTATCCAGTTACTAACATAAAAGTATCTGGCCCTTCTATATTTTTAATTGTTTCTAAAAATGAAAGAAACCATCCTCTAGGAGTCTTATAAAGAGATTCATTTTTATGTTTATAAATATGTGATGGTGCATCAAATCTTAAATATCCTGATTTTCTACATCCAGAAGTTACATAAGTAAGATATTTATTACGTATAATTTTTTGAAATGAGTTGATATTTTATATTCATATAATTTTTTATATTGTTAAACTCTATTTTTTATAAACAAGCGCTATAAGTTTCTAACCATACAGCTTTTGTATCAGAAATTGGAGCTTTAAAATTCTTGAGATTCTTAATAAATAAATCCCAAGTACTAACTTCAGTATAAATAATATTAAAAGCTTCATCCAATTTAGTAAGAATATCTTTCTATATCTTAGGAGATTTAATGGAAAACTATTTTATAACTTCGGCTAATATAATAATAAAATTAATGAAAAATTATTTTTAATAAAAACTATCTACATAGTTTTGATTTAAGCTCATTTAAATTATGTAAAATATGTTCCCATTTTTCTTGTTCTCTTTTGGCATTTAAATATTTATTAATAAATCTACTACATTCTTCAACATTATCCATTTCATAAAGATTAATAACTGCTTCGTAAGATTCTTTCTCAGTAAGACATAATTCTCCCCTAACCTTATTAATCTTAGAATCAATAGTATTTAGAATTTTATTTTGTCTAATATTAATTAATTTATAATCAAAGTCTGTAGATTTCATTTTTGTATTATTTTCAATATTTGACTTCTCATAACATTTTTTAAATAATGCTAAAGCTAGTTTAGTTAATGCCTTATAATCACAATCTTTAGTTTTAAAAGAAGAGGTCGATAAATACCCAAAAGAGACTTGACAAAAATCAATAATATTATGTATATCTAATGCACAAAATATTTCAACGCTATTTCCATAAATATCTAAATTTTTTAAATGATCTTCTGTTACTATATAACAATAACATCTCTTATCTACTATAAATTCTAAAATATCACCTAATTGTAAAGTACCTAAATATAATTCATTATAACTTCTATATATTTTCATAATATAATAATTTAATTAAAATTTTAAGATTTGTAATATAAAATATTATAAACTATTAATCTGTCTTTTAATGCGGACTATACGCTGTCTAATTTCTTTTTTATTACAATCATATACAAAAACAAATTTTTCTTTCGCTTCTGAAAGAGATATAACATTAATCATATTACAAATATATCTTTTTAATTATCTAGAATGAATAAGCGCTATATCTGAAAAAAGATGTTGATGCGATATTATAGAAAGATAAAAAACTTTGTCTTTAATAACTATATGATAATGAGGAGATAAAGTATTATCTACTTTAGTTAAAATAACATTATATTTTTATACGATCTACACTAAAAATCTAGTATTAAGTATTGGTATATTATTAGAAATAGAAAAATCAGAAGTACCATTAGAAAAAGAAGAGTTACAAAATGGAAAAGTGATAAGTAAAGATTCTAAGGTTTAAGCATCACGTAGAAAACAATAGCAAAATAGATGTGTTTAGTTTTACTGACAGAAAAGACGGAAAGGATGTTATTCGAACATATTTATTTGACCAAGCTCAAAAGTACGTGATAATTCTTGAGCCTAGGCAAGAAGGTATTTCATTGTACTATATCATTTCGGCTTACTACCTAAATGAGAGTTACGGAGAGAAATCTATATCGAAAAAGATGAAGAATAAATTACCAGATATATATTAAAACGCAAAGTTCGGTGACCTTCTTGGGTCATCGAGCTTCGAAATTCCTTCCTCCTAATATGGTAGGTTGAACGATGCAAAGATATACTAATCTTTGGCTATTTCCAAATGTATCAGCAACTTTTATGAAAAAAACCAACTAAAATATGATTAACATCAAAAAACTGATTGAAGACGTGATTGGTGATCTTGCTAACAATCAACCCCTCGATAGCGTATCAAGCAAGGTGCAAGTAATATCAAGATCTTTAAGAAATGACAAATTCATAAAGCACTCATTTTTTCTGTTAGAGCTCAGTCATCTTTACACCACTGATTCAATATCAAAACGTAGTTTAACTTAATGATATCTAAGATGCTTAAGGCAAATCCCATTAGGTTTAAGCATAAAGATGAGTTTTATTCTGGGGCGAATAACTATATTACTATAATTAGTATTACGTATACTAAAGTGATTAAATATAATATAATATCTACTAATTGTATTTATAAGTATACATAAAGCTTATAAAAAGACTTATTATAGTAAAAACAATCTCTAAAATTTTGATAAAAGATTGTCTAAACTAATAAGGTATTATTAATGAATAAAAATAGGTAAAGTGTAACTAATTGATTATGAATATAATAGAAAAAAACTATAGACAGAAATCGGAGAGGAAAAATTGATGTAAATAATTGATTATGAGAGAGTTATATAAAGACACTCAAACCTAACTCATTAATTATCAATTACTTAGCTTTTTACTTATAAAAAGTTAACTTCCTAGTTATCAACTACTTACGTTTTTAGATTATATTGTATATAAGGAATTCTTATAAATATTTCATAGTTATAAGAAAATATTATTAAATATTTTAAAAATAGTCATAGAATTATTTGGAAATTAAGAAATAATGTTGTATATCGCGCGTGTACGCCTGCATGTGCGCGCCTAATATGTATTTATACATATATAGACATAATTAAACATACATTATTTTGGATATCTTTTATTGGGACATGTCTCATATTATTAATATAATTAATTATCAAAAAATTAAAATTAATTTATAACGCGCGCGCGAGGCATGCTTTGTTTTTGTTTGAAGGAATGTTCAAAGTCCTAGAGTTAGATTTTTCATGGTCTAGATTTTGTTTTTTGCGGGCGGCTTTTCCCCTTGGAAAGAGCTTCGAAGAAGCGAGTTCATTACGTATAGTTCTAAAGTATAGAGTAAGTATAGTTAGAGGTAACATTTCCAGCAGGAATAGGTAACATTTCCAGCAGCCAATAGGTAACATTTCCAGCAGGAATAGGTAACATTTCCAGCAGGCCCTTTTCTGTTAATTTTATATAAATTTATAAATATTTTAAAACTATGTGTATATTTATTTTGGGTATTAGAATATTTTATTTACCTTTGTAGTATTAAAACCTTAAAAATAATAAAATATGGCAAATAACCAATATGTAGTTCTTCCCAAAAAAACAGAGGGAGACTTCTTGGAGAAATATGAGATACTAATATATGTATGTATCAGGAGATATATGAATAAAGATACGATGAAGGCTTACCCTGCGATTACTACTATATGTAAAGACAGTGGCTGCTCTAAGATTACAGTGTTAAAGACCATAGATGCTATACAAGCTAAGGGATATATAACAAAACAATCCAGACTAGGCTACAGAGGAAATATATATATCTTCAGTGACGAGAAGTCATTTGAGCCTTTTGGCTATGAGTTCTTAGATAACGAGAAGCTATCTAAGTCAGAGAAGCTTCAGATATTATGTACTCAGCAATACATGTATAAAGCGAATGGAGTTGGAAAGATTACTTACTCAGACAAACAGCTTGAGGAACTTACTGGATTAAACAGAGAGACATTATCTAAAAATAATAGATCGCTCATGAAGAAAGGGCTCATGACGGAGATAACGTTATGTGGCCATGATAAAGAAACAGGGTTCTCAGATAGAGAACGTGTATATCATCTTGATCAGTTTGGGCAGGCTGTAGTATTTGCTATCAATAATCATGAAGAGCGTATTAACAAGACTGAAGCTGACATCAACGACCTCAAGGCTATGATAGAGAAGCTTACAGAGGAGAATAGAAAGCAGTCTCAGGACTACAGACTCGCGCTATTAGAGATAAACAAGCACAAATGCACTCCAACACAAGTAGAGGAGGTATTTACTTTTTAATAAAATAGAGAAGAGTTAAGAACTCTCCTCTATTTACTCAACACGTTAAAATCAACACCAGTCTCCGTCTTGATATAATCTATAATGACAAATATTGGGATATAAGTCTCCTTCATAGCTTTATGAGCATTCTCTAGAATTAACTGTAAATGCTCAATGTCCTTAAGCAGCTGATCCTCGCTCATGGCTAAAATCGCTCAGTATTCATGGATTCATCATATCTGCCTTTTGCGTGCTTATCAATATCCATCATACGCTCTATGAAGATATCTGTATCATACACATCATCTGCGATAGGCCATTCCTCATACTGGGTATATCCCATAGGTGCACGTCTTACATGTAGTGCTACATTGATCTCGGTGAAGCTCTCAGCCTCAACAAGTACTCCATTAATAACAATGTGAATCATAATAATAGTAGTTTATAGTGTTATTTTATTTTTTCTTCCTCGCAAAAAAGTTTAATACACAGTCCGCCAGTAATTCCTAGTGCTATGATGGCAGATACAATTATAAAAGCCCAGCGAAAAAATCCTTCAATAAAGCAGAAGATACTCTCCATAGTATATATGTTTTTAAAAGTATAGTCGTAATCGCTAGCCTTATCCATGTAAAATGCTACTGGTTGCGCAAGGAAGTTCCCACAACTATACTAATATTTATTATTTATGTTCCATGATTGATCCCCATATGGCGATTAAAACCATACAGACAACGCCTATTACTATGGTAGCCATAAATCCTACAGCCCATAGTTTGATAAAATCTATTAACATAAGTTTGAATTTTATATGTTTAAAAAGATAAGCATTAAAAATGAGGGAAGTACACCTACTCCCCTCACACACACTACAAACAACTATTATGGACTCTGCATCTTTATGGGCTTGTCACCATCTTGGCTGCATTACATAAAAAGGAAAGGACTATTACACTATAGCGTTAACTATAACATAACAATCCTTGCCCTCATGTTTCAATGAAGTCTTTCTTAGAACTCATCAGGTATAACCGCCGATACGTACATAACTACTCTCAATATAATAATTATTATACGGAGTAGTTATGTAAGGTCAATGGCAAATACCATTTACTGTGATGAGGTTATTCCTCAACGGTAGCGACGTACTCGGCATAACGTTCATTGTAATAATCCATAAGCATCTTATCGGCTTCTTCAATAGCTTCAGCTGACATCACATTACGTGTAGGCTCAAAGTGGAACACACGCTTCTCAACACCAACGAAACTATCGTCAGCATTACGCTTCCAGCGCATGACTTTATTATCCCACACACGGTCAGTGCAGAATCCATCTTCTACGATCTGAAGAATATTTCCACAGATAGCTTTCTTGAATGCATCATCACCACGTTGCAGTGCTTTACTCAGAACGCCAGGAAACATAATTTTACGAGATAGATCAACCTTCACAAGTTGACCAACATACAACTCACGTACATCAATAGGCACGTTATCTACGATACGTACCACACAGAAGTGCTGAGCTACCTGACGACGAACAGCATTACCATCTTCGTCATGAAGTTCTTCACCATCAGCATTGCGAGCATTTATACCTGTACCAAGAACTAACAAAAGGTTCGTGTTTGGTACGTAAAATGTATCACCTACCTGATTAGTTGCTACCAGAGGAGTAAACTCTTGATTTGCCATTACACCGTTAAAATCAGCATTTGTGATTTTAATTTTCATTTCTTTCGACATTGTTTTATTGTTTTAATTAAATACTTTTGTAACTAACGCTGGAGACCTGGAGGAATATAACCCCATACATAAATATTAAAAAAAATATTCCAGAGAGTGCAAACCCTCTGGAATATATGTTACACAGAAGCAAGTCTTTCATTTTGGAAATTCTCCAAAATGTTAAATTGCTCCTGCAAACCAGTAAGTGAAAAACTCAATTTTCCAATAGTGAGCGTATCACCATCAACTTTTGAAATGTCGTTTGTAATTCCAAGACCCATCAGATCCCAGTTGAATGTCCCTCCCTTTGTCTTGTTGAAAGTTCCACTATAAACTTTCTCAACAATAAGAGCTTTCCCAGCAAGTTCTGATGTGAGAGAATCAGATCCATTCGAAAAAAGCACAGACGTGCCCTTATGATGCGTCTGAGGCGTCCGTGATAGTACTCCATCACTTATCTCCATTGATACCGTAGAAACGCCCCAAATTGACCTATATTGGACAATGTATGGACGTACATTTACGCCATCAAATAAAAGGCACAAAAGCCCCATAGCAAAATGTTTACTTTTTTCCTCGTCTACGTACTCAGCAACTAAATTGCCATCGTTCAACGAAGGGCAAAAGAAAAGAATGTCGCCTTGGTTAGGGCAAGTGATTCCATGGACGGAAATGTTAGTCTTTGTGGTAATAATAGCTTTAGCCATAGTAATTGGTGTGTTTGTTTGTAGTTGGGGATATTCCCAAATAAATGGTTAAATATAACCCCATAAAAAGAAGAAAAATAAAATCATTTTCCATTGAAAACACCAGGGGGGCTAAATAACTAAGTATCAGTACTCATTCATAAAATATATAATTTATTTGTAATATTGAATATTTTACATTACCTTTGCATAAATTAAAAATTAATTATTATGGAAGATCAGGACAGAGCAATAGCGTTATTAGAAGCGCGTCTTAAGGCGGCTTATGATATTATAGAGAGGTTAGAGTATAGGCTTGTAGCCCTTGAGAATAGATTTAGGGCATAAGTATTTTATTTTTATTTAAAATTATTATTATATTTGTTAAACTATGGATCTAACATATACATCATATTTTAGGGATTCTGCTAATAGTGGAATACTTCCCGAAGTTTCCTCAAAAGATATTATAGATTATAGGCCTGAGTATATTATAGATAAGGGGTCTAAATATACTGTAGATCATATAGAAGATGAGGAGGGGGTATCTCCAGTAGTGTCTGAGATTAAAGAGATTAATATTCCAAGGGTTAGTTCTAGTTCTAGATCTAGTTCTAAATCTATTACTCGTAAGTTCGCTTCTAAGGAGGAGTTCAAGGATACGTTGATTCCTATTTATGAAACATTACTTATTGAGAGAGGGCTTAATCCTGTCTTTGCCAAGTCTTTAGTTGCTCAGGATGGTCTAGAGTCAGCTTGAGGCAGTAGGCCCTCTGGTGATTTTAACTTTGGAGGGATTAAGGGTCGCGGTACCACTAAGAGGACTAGAGAAGTTATTAATGGCAAGGACGTATATATTAATGATAGTTTCAGAGATTTTAGTTCTTTAGAGGATTTTGCTAAATATAAGATAGACTTACTTAGTAATAGTAGGTATAGGGCATTTTCTGGTGATGTATCAGAGTTTTCCAGTAGAGTTTCCAGAGGAGGTTATGCCACTGATCCTAATTACTCTAAGCTATTAAATAAGGTTATTTCCTCTATCAAGCATGGTGGAGTTTTAAAGTTTCAGGAAGGTGGTATTCTAGAGGGTAAGGAATGAGTTAAGAATTGGTATTTGAATCGGAGGCCTCTTCTTAAGAGGAATATGGTTTCCAATCAAAGATTTCCAGCACCTGTTACCGAGAATTTTATATATAATGAGCTTGCTCATAATATAAATCTCACTGAGGCCTCTGTAGATCCCAAGAGAGTACCAGAAGATGCCAAAGGAGTATACTATCCTATACGTAGGAAGATTTATATGATGGAGGATTCTCCATCCACTGCCGTCCATGAATGGACACACAGTAGTGGTCCAGAGCCACAGATTAGGGAGATTAAGAAACTTCAGAGGATTCTAGGGGATACTATGTATGATCAGGGGTCTGTTATGCCTGATGAGTACTTGGATGATGCTGCTGAGATATACTCTAGGCTTATGCAGTTTAGATATTCTATAGGTGCGGATCCAGATCATAAGTTCACCACTGAAGAAGTTGATGCGTTGAAGAAGAAGCATATCGTTGAGATGAGTTTAACCCAGTTGCTTAGGAATCCTAAAGGTAATAAGATGTCCACTACTATATTTGATAGAGACGGTAAAGTTAAGTATGCGGATCCTATAGATCCTGAATATGAAATTAATCATGACGAGTCTACGTATAATATAAAGTATGACGATAAGGATATGTTTAATATATTAAATAGATACAGTACAGACGCGGTTAAAAGACTATTAAATGAGGTAGCACAAGGCCCCAATGAAAAACGTTCCACTTTGTATGCTAAGATGGGATTGAAGGTTCCGAAATATAAAAGTTCAGGGGTTTTAAAAAATGCCATTGATGATCCTGAGCATTATTACGATTATTCCAGAGGCAAATATGATTCCAAGTCAGGGCATTGGTATGATAGGAATCCAGAGTCTGGCCTAGAGTTAAAGAATACGAAGCATCCGACGGCCTTTATGCATCATGAGGCTGAGAAGAAGTTAGGTAATAAACGGTATCAAGATAATACTGGAAGGTACTATACGTTTCCTGAAAAGGAAGCCCCACTATGGAGAAATGCCTATGGAGTGCTGTCTGAGACTCCAGGGCTTAAAGAGGTAGGGTATCCAAGTTATGGTGATGGCAAGGCCACCATGGAGGAGTCTATTAAAGACAATCTCCCACGAATCAAGTGGATTTGGGATAGATTTATCGAAGGTGGCGCAACTAAGGAGCAAGCAGCAGCTATACTAGGTAATTTCTGAAAAGAAAATAGAATACAGTATAATATTGCTTCTTCAGATTCTGGAGCTTATGGTCTACCCCAGCTTTTGGGCCAACGCTATACAGCTTATAAAGAGTATTTAGATAAAAATAATCTAGCAGATAGCACAGAGTCTCAAATAAAATACGCTATTCCTATTATATTTGGAGATAAGGTTAACCCACATAATCTAACTAATACGTATACTTATGGAGGTGGTAAACATACTGGTAAATATAATTCTTTCTGGAACGATTGGAGTAAATCACAGAGGAAGGCATTTAGGGAATCAAAAGGATTAGATAATATTACTATAGCATTTGCTAATAATTTTGAGAGGATGGGATCTGAGGAGGCAGACTATGACACTAGGAAGAGTGCTGCTAAATATATTTATAATTTAATGATAAATAGATAGTACTGATATGCTATTTATAGTTAATATATTGTATATAGTGTGGGGGGGGGTTAATTATGCACTATAGTTTATCATTTAAAGACTGTGTGCACTATAATAAAAACTTAAAATAAAAAATATTAAAGTCATGACTTGAAAAATAAAATTAATTATCGCAGTCATTGTTTCCGCATTGATAATAACTAGTTGTATAGTAGCCACTACTATGAGCTTTTGAAATATATTGCCAGCTTTCAGCCGTTTTGCTGTTGGCAGTTTTTGTTGCTTATATGTAACATATATATATAATAAATATTTTGTAAGTAAATAATGAAGATTTATAAAATATTCTACGTTCTTGGGTGGATATTTCTCGTCTTATTCTTTCTAAGCACGTTAGCTGAGCTCATGCCTATATATATGGTGCTTAGTTTTGTTTCTTTTTTTATCTGCGGAAGATATTTTAATAAGAAATAAATAATAAGTTTCCCAAAGTGTAGTATAGGGGGATTTTCTAAGAGAGGTAGTTTTTCATATCGCTATGAATATGCATAATATAATTAGAAATGAGAGGTATATTAATTTTGTAGTTAGCAGTATTATAGTATTAATGTTACACATATCTTAATAAAATAAAAGGGAACCTATTAATTTAGGATCCCTTTTATTTTTATTAAGATATTTACCATTAATTTTTATAGTTGAGACTTGATTTTAAATTATATTGCTATATAATTAAAGACTAGTCTACGCTATAGATATTATTATTAAAAGCATGCTTTTTATTTTTCTTTTTACCTTTTACACATTCATCTATTATATCTATAATAGTTATTCTAGAGTTTCTCTCCACGTTTTCTCTTAGCGTATCTTTCTTAGTTTCTCTTAGGGACTCCTCCAGATTTATCGGCTCATCTCTCTGAGAAGAGTCAGAAATAGCTTTTTCCAATTGGTTTATATATTTGAGTTCATATAATACTTGGAATTCCTATGACAAGTAAATATAACGGTCCTAGATATTTACTTCAGCATGTATGTCCCCATTCATGTTCTTTAATATGGTTTCTATTATACTTTCAGGCTGTAATATCCATTAGAATATATAAACCTAATGATATTCCTCCTTGAAACTCACCAGCATATATAGGGATACCTCTAAAGTGTTCTTTAAGTTCTACATTGTAGAGTTTGGTTAAGATGAGCCCAAGGAAGCACTGAGGAAATTCCCATATTCATCTTAATAGTTTTATAAATGTCTTCATTATTTAGTAAATTGTAAATCTATATAAAATCTTTTTTAGTTACACCTGCTGTTAGAAGTGAATGCTTTTCTAGTATTAATTAATTTGTTTAAGTAGTTCTTCAGAAATTATAATACACTTTTTATTTTTGATAGGCTTGTATTAACTCTAAACAATATATGAGTAATAATGTCATGTGCCATCTCCTCCTCGTGGAATATCAGTTATTATAAATTCGTCGATAAGAAATGCCGATTTGCCTTTATATACACCCTCTATGTATAGTGAACGAATGTCATTAGGCGCACAATCCATCTCACTTTCATCAAGTTTAATTTTTACTGATTTATCTGTTTCTGGGATTCTCTCTTGTACTATTGCTGCCCCACCAGTGTCCATAGTATTTTCTACTACTATTAGGTCATACATAGTTTTGGATTTATTAATAATTCTAATTACTGCCCCCCCTCTACTACCTAGGGTTTTAATATTTGCCATTATGCTTTAAAAAAATAAATTTTATTTCCTTTTGTATTTCCAATGTCTATGTGTAATCAGGTTATTTCTCTATCGCCATCTCACTTTTCTATACGTATTGGAAAACTAAGTTTATCTCGATTTTTATCTAATATATCTCTCATCTCTTTAGCTGTTAATTTTGTCGATATTAAATCAAAAGCCTTTCCTTGTTTATGGTATGAGTTCTTAGCTCCAATAGAACATGTAGGCTCTCTATATCCACAATAGTTTCTTGTCCCTCCCGCTGCTCAATTATTACAAATTAATGGGACACCGACAATTTCACGAACATTTTCTAAAGCATGAAGAGCTTTAGTGTCTAGAAATTTTATAGAGTCTTCGCCATATTGTTTGTATGTGTTTAATGATACCAGTTCTTTTACTTTGAAATATTTCATTGCTGTATTATATATTTAGTTGAAGTAGGAACTTTACAATTTATCTAAAGACAAAATGCGGTAATAAAGTAGTACTACTTATATGTTTAGATAGAGTCTCGCCCTCGCAAGAACATGTTATATCTGTTCCATAAACGGCATTTATACTAACGGAGTTGATACTTTTATAATAGACAAGAGGATTATTTGAAAAACTAGCCTCAACCCCAGAGTAGGCATGTGATAAGCCATCGCTAGATATATAGTTTCCAGAGCCTGATATATTGACCTTTGTCACGCCTCCTAAAGAAACTTCAGTACGTTTATCAAGGCTAACATTAAATCCATAAGTAACATATCTATCTAAAGTTGTATTTTTTGCAGTGAGCTCAATAGTTGAGGTATTTGTTGTAGTTTGTTCTACTTGAAATTTTAAAATATTTCCAATATCTTTACTACTATATTCATAAGTAAAAGTTGCTACATATTGTTTATGTTGTTCATTATACGAACTTCTAAAAAAGTGAATAGTTTCTATATACGTATTATTTATATATGCTCCAGCTGGAACTAACTGGTCATAAGCATATAGTTTTACTACTATTGTATATTTTTTATCCCTCATAACATTCTGAGCTATAAACAGTTTATTCATTTTTATTTGGCTCCTTTCTTCATATTTTAGTAATACAGTCTATTCCTAGAAGAGATGTACTACATATAAATAACATACTAATTATCTCTGGCGCTGGAATCATGAGCACGGTGCATCATATACTTATAAATATACATGATATCCATCCAAGAGTCCCACACACTCTTTTGCTGCTTAAACCACTGTTTGCGGTAAACATCTTTATTAAAAGATTCTTTTTCATTCTTAATTTTTTAGTTAATACTACTTCTTATTCCAAGATTTTGCATTTATAGCAAACTGCGCGCGACGCTTCTGAAGAGTTGTTGCGTTAGGATCATTCGTAACATTATGCGCATGCGCCTGTACCTCTTGCCCATCTCTCTTGGATGCTGCTGTAAACTTGCCTTTATTTTTTTCTTTAATATGGATCTTGGAGCCATTTTTCATCATCGTTATATATCCACTAGTGATATTATCTAGCCCCAATGAATTAGATTTATTTATTATTACGATTCTATTTAGAATTTCATTAGTATATCTCATAATTATAAATTAATTATTAATTATTAATCTTCTATTAATAAGCTTTTGCAAAAGTAAGTAATTATTTAGATATTTGCAAGTTTTTATGCAAAAATATTTGGATAATTGAAAGATTTATTATATATTTGCATCATCTAATTAAAATTATAAATTTCTTAAAAAGATGTCTAAAACAAAACATGATATAGATTCTGGACTTTCACGGCTAGAAATGATTTTACATTTATATAAAGAATATGGGGTACTAGGAATTATAAAAGGGCTTTTTATATTAATAATGCTCAGCATAACTTTGAGAATTTGCTATAATCCTGGGTTTTTATTTGATAAGTACACTGAGTATATGTCTAAAAAACACATCAAAGAATTGAATATACGTACCGAATATGACAAGCAGGTAAAAAGTTTATTACATATATATTTATATAAATACCGTGCAGATAGGGTCTGAATTATCCAGTACCATAATGGTATTATGGATTGGCAACATGGCACTATGCGCTTTGAGCTATGTAATGAAAGAGTGCGTCCAGTCAGCACTCAATACAACGGTTTTAACCTAACATGGCTTGATATCCCTTATTATTTAAGTGAGCAGGAAGTGTTTGTTGGAACTACAAGTGAGTTAAATAAAATTGATCGTACACTGTGTGCGCAACTTGAAAAAAATGATATACAATATCTAGCGTGTACTGTTATAAGAGATAGTATGGGGTATCCTATAGGAATCTTTGGGGTTACCTGAAATACTCCTCCAGCGTCTCTGACGAATACTAAGATACATAACTATTTAATAGAAGATAGGGCTGATATTAAGCCACTTGTACAAATAAATTATGGTAAAATTAAGAAATAATATGCCAAAGCTTAAAGGAAGTGAAGTGAAATATGTTAATGGAAATATAAGTGTTGATAAGGAAAATGCAGAGGTAATATACTCTGATGAAAATCACATATATTTAGGCAAAAAAGATAATAAAAGGTATACTTCTGTAACTCAGTTAATTAATTATTATACGCAGCCGTTTAATAGTGTTTTTTGATCCGCGTATAAAGCATGTGAGTCAATTTTATCTCATGAAGATTTCTATACATTAAAACAAGTTTTATTAAAAACAAAAGTCTGAAGAAATGACTATCTTGAAACTTATAAAATTGATATAAACGTTTTTACTGATAGGTGCGCTGAGATTTTGCAAAGCTATGAGGATAAAAAGAATACAGCGTGTGATAGAGGAACCGCTATTCATGAAGTGCAGGAGAGTCTTTTCTACAATCAGGATTCTAAGATTAAGAAGTATACTGGAGATTGTAAATTTGATATCAAGAAGGGCTATTATAAATTAGATTTAGCTAGAGCGGTATATCCAGAATTATTAATTAGTTACGATTTTGATGCATATTTAAAGGTTGCTGGTCAATCAGACTTAGTAATTAAGGATGAATATGATATAACCATAGTAGATTGAAAGAGTAATAGAAAAATAGATCTTGAATCTTATTATGATAGAGGCACTAAGAAGAAGCAGATGATGAAGTTCCCTCTAGATAATATACAAGATTGTAACTTTTATCATTACACACTACAGCTTTCTCTATATGCGTATTTATTGCAGAAAATAAATCCCAAGTTTAATATTAAAAAGCTTATGATTGTACATTTTGATCATGATGGTAACGAGACAGAATATGCATGTGAGTATCTCAAAGAAGATATAACTAGGATGTTATTACATTATAGGAGAACGCAAAAGATAAATACAGAACTTGAAGTAGATAAGCCTATAGTATGGGACAGATAACAGATATAATTAATGGGCATATAAATGAAGCTCTTGGAAAGAATGAGAATTTATTCGAAGAAAGGATGATAATATGTAGGCAGTGCCCTCTATACAAAGAAACGCCTATGGGTCCAATATGTAACCCTAGGTTATATATAAATGAGTTAGATAAAACAACTATAACTGACAGGCCCAAGATTGGTTATAAGCGTGGGTGCATGTGTCGCCTCGGAAGTAAACTACGTTTGCCTGGAAGTAAGTGTATAGTTGAGAAATGATAATTAAAAAATAATGAATAATGAGTAATGAGAAATATTTAGGTAATGACTACTATCAGTTAACAGGTAAGCATTTAATGGGCAATAATATAAAGTATGATATTGATCCAGAGTCTATTATGAAGGCTAATGAAGCTGCTGCTAAGGAGCAGTTAGCATATGTTTCAAATATGTTGGAGAAGGACAAAGATTGTAAACCATTTGAAAATAAACATGTTGTTCCTACATCTGGTAGAGTAGTTGTACTCCCTTATGACAAAAACCCATATAGACAGGCTTTACATCAAAGTACTTCTGGATTGATACTAGGAGACTTTGAGACTTCCGCTAATTATAAGTCTCAGGAGACTGGCGAACAGGAGGCGGCACAGCGTGGGATATGGTGTTGTAAAGTTATTGCTGTGGGAAATGAGTGCAAAAGTGTATTAGAGGGAGAGGATGTATATATTAACTTTACATTTGCCTCCCCTCTTCCATTTGGTGGTAAAGGATATTACACAATTAGTGAGAATAGTATTATTTGTAGTATAAGAAATAACGAATAAAATATGTTGAATGAAATCGAAAAAACATTTTTTTCTCCAGGGGATCTAGTAGTACTTAAGCACGAGGAGCTAATGTCTCCTATTATGCTAGTGCAGGAGAAGGTTACAAGACAATTTAAGCAGAGAGAGGAGATATGTAATATCTTCAAAGGCCTACGCTGCACATGATTTGATAAGAATAATGTTCTTAGAGAGGCTATATTCTCAACAAAAGATTTAAAGTTTTATAAACAAAGTAAATAATATGGATTGTTTAGTAGACAATGAATACCTAGTGTTTGCGACTAATATTAACTAATCGGTAATAGAGAATAGATTATCATAAAGGCTGTAAATATATATATGCTAAATGTAAAATATGAAGTTAAAGTTAAGAGTCGAATCACTTGAGAAAAGGCTGAGTAAGTTACATGATATTATATTATCTCTTAAATAGCTAGTGTCTATTATACATTCAATCCAAATACTAAATAAATTATGAATGATCAAGAATTAGCTAAATTTATAAAGTGGCTATCATCTAGCACTACTGAGTTTAAAGATAAAACTCCAAATGAGATAGTCACCATACTAAATAAAATAAATGAGACTGAGGATGGAGCAAATACTATTGTAGGTCTTATAAATAAGTTTAAAGAGGAAACTACAAGTATATTCAAATCTGGCGGTAAGATAGACCAATTAGTTAGTAAATATCAAAAAGGCAAAAAGATAGATCAGAGAGCGTCTGATAAAGTTAGAAAAGAGTTTCATGGTGTTGATCTTTTTGAGTATAGTCCAAATAGATACAGATCACATGATAATATAACAGTTAGTAGGAATTTAAAGCCAGGAACTAATTATCAAGTGCTCCCTAATGGTGTTGGCCTAAGACAGATTACTAGACAGAATACTACTACTTCTGAATTAGTATCCCCAGATAAGAAAGATACTTTATTTATTAATAATGCTGGCAGAGGCAGAGTTGATAGCAATCTTAGTGATGCTGGAATACTTGGTGCATTAGGACTAAAATCCTCATCTCCAGTAAGTTCTAATTTTAGAGTTTTGCAGGGTAAATTTAGTGCTCAGAAATTTGCAAATGAGAGCAGTAGTGATAATGGATATAAAGCCAAGTCAATAATAAACCCAGATGGGTCTATTACACAGATTCTTGAATACCCTTTAGGTAAAAAAGAGTTTAGAGATATAAGTAGTAATAAGCAGGACACGGTATATACTAATAGTGTAAATGGTATTTCTAGAAGAAATCATCCTAGATGGTATGACTTTGTAGATAAAGAGGCTAATAAAAAAGGCTATAAAGAGAGACAAGAACGTTTTAATAAAAACTATAAAGAATAATGACAGAGATATTCCTTTACGATAATTCTACAGGCGCTCTTAAGCTAAATACATATGAGATATTACTAGTAAAGGAGTTTGAAGCATTATGAGACTTAGATCGTAATAAATGTGAAAATGATCCAGTAGGAGAAAAGAGGCTGCGCGCATGAAGAGAGTTTAAATATATATGATTATTTGCTGATTGAAAGAGTCCATATCAGCAATATCTTGAGATGGAAAAACATAAAGCAGCAATGAGCGATTCTTTGTTATCTGATGAAGAGTGAAATGATTGTTTATTTAGAGCTGCTGTTAAGAAATATATAGAAATTAAAGACTCTTCTCGTATCCTAAGTCTTATAAAGACGGCATTCAGAACGCTTGAGAAGATGAGAGTGTCTCTTGATAATATTGATTTAGAGGAGAGAGACCCAGTAAATAATAAGCCTATATGAAAGGCTAAAGATATTCTTGATAGTATTGGATCTATTGGGACTATGTCTGACAAGTTAAAAGAACTTGAACTTAATTATAAGAAAGATCTATTATCGTCGCAGAAGAAAGCTAGAGGCGACCACGAGGAGGGTTTTATGGATCAATAATGTTAATGATATATGGCTAAGAAAAGTATAGAATCGCAAATGAAGGCTGCTCAGAAGAAAATGAAAGCGGCTATAAAAGGAGAAATACCTAAGAAAAAAGTGGAGCCTTGTAAAAGGAAAAACGTCAAGGAGCAGTATAAAGAAATAAAGGAGTCTTTAAATCCAGTAGTACCCGATTCAGTATTTGCTACAAACTATGAGGAACTACTTAAACAACAACTCTTTAGAGAGGAGTCCTCAAGGAAACGTGAGATAGAAGATAATGAAGAGAGTAATTATTATGACGATGTTGTAAATAAAACGCCAGAGACTAGAGAGCGAAGTGGGCTATGAGATTTTTTGATAGATGATACTGTAGAGTATTTTGATCCATCAATGTCCTATGAATTAACTGGGTATCGCCCAATTAATGAAGAGGACGGACTAGATTTCGATCCAGCTCCTTTTTGCGAAACGGGTAGGATATATACAGAAACTGGATCTTATACAGAGTACCCAATCGGAACGAAGCCTTATGCAGATTTCTGAACAGAGCAGCTAAAACGTAGTTCTGAAGGATATACAATAGGAAAATATAGAGTTACAGGGGATCATTACTTTTTTTTAAACTTCTATAGGATGAGTATTATCAACGATAGCTATAAAGCTGCTGTTGGAGATGATGAGTCTTTCCCTAAATTTGTAATAGAACAGTATAAGTGGTTTCATTATATAGAGATATGTGAGTATCTTAAAAAAGATATCGTTGGGCTGAAGGCCCGTGGGGTAGGTTTTTCAGAAGTAGCAGCTAGTCTTGGAGTTAGACCATTCATCACCACTAGAAATTATAGAACTTTATATGTAGCCTCAACTGAGGCTTATGTAGATGGTGTACTTGATAAGTGTTGAAGACAGTTAAACTGACTTAATAATAATACAAATGGAGGTATGAAGCGTGCGCGTCAGAAGATTGATAATATCAAACAGAAACGTGCCTCTAGATTAGATAAAGAGGGAAATGAATATGGAAGACGTTCTGAGATAGAAGGTATTGTGGCGGATAATCCTCGTAAAGTTCGTGGAGACAGATGTCATAGACTTATGTATGAGGAGTCTGGATCTAACCCATGATTACGTACAGAATGAACTCAGGGAGAGGCGCTTGTAACTGTTGCTGGGGCGCGTAAAGGAATTAGATGTGCGTGAGGATGTGTTTGTGCAGGATCTAAAGTTTTCAAATCTAATGGTGAGCAGTGTAATATAGAAGAATTAAAACAGTCTGATGGTATTCTTGGATTTAAAGATAATAAGGCTAATATAGAAGAAATATCTTATATGCAAGGAGAGGCTTACAAGCCGTGTGTTCGTATTACTACTGATTATGGTATACTTGAGTGCTCAGAGGACCATCCAATATATACACGACTTTATACAAATAAACGGAATGGAACTAAAAGATATAAAGAATATTATTATAAATTTATAGATGCTATCAACATTAAAAAATATAGAACTAGTAATGCTATTGCGCTTTGTGATAAAATTGATATTTGAGGTGAAGAGTTTCTTTTTGATCCGTACTTAGTTGGGCTATTAATTGGAAACGGAACATATGAGGTTAATAAAACGCCTATGTTATTAAATAGTGATCCTATAATTAATAAGTATATTAGTAATAACTATATAACAAGAATAGAAAAGTCTTATACAGCTAAAGGCTGTAAATATTATATAGAAAATAGTATATTAAATATTTACCAACATTTATGTGATATCGGTATCTATGGCCAGACACAAGATAATAAAAGGATGCCCGATAATTATTTAAACTTATCTAAGGGGCATATAACTAATCTACTGGCTGGTATATTTGATACAGTTTGTAAAATTAGTAGATGTAGAGCAGAAATCTCTTTAACACATAGTTCTTTAGATCTATTAAAACAAGTAAAGTTTATACTTAGAAAATTAGGAGTTTTTGGAAGAATTTCCACTATAAAATCAAAAGTCTCTCATAATAGCCAAGATATAAATAAATCTTATATTTTATTTATTAGAGATATTCAAAGTATCTATAACTTTAAGCAAGCTGTTCCAATTAAAGTAGATTATAAAATTAATAGTTTAGATAAAATAGTATGTAAAATAAATAAAGGAAGTTTTAGTAATGGTATTAGAAATGCACATGTAAAATCTGTTGAACAAATCGGTGTTAATAGAATATATAACTTAACCGCAAATGACTCACATACATATATTGCAAATGATATAATTACTCATAATACAGGAGGAGACTCAGACTCAAAAGCGCTGCAAGGTTTATCAGAAATGTTTAATAATCCCAAATCTTATAATGTATTACCATATAAGAATAGATATTCTGATGATGGTGAAGTTCAATACACTGGGTTTTTCTTACCTGCATATTCTATGATGTTAAAATCAGGGTATGTAGATAATAGAGGGGTTACATTTCTTAAAAAGTCTAGAGACTACTATGAGGAGGCGCGTAAGAATAAATCGGGGCAAGCTTTATTAGAGTACTGTGCTGAGTATTGTTTTACTCCAGGCGAGGCATTATTACGACAAGGAGATGGTATATTTGATCCTATACTTATAGCTGACAGATTAACTCAGTTAAGAATACAAAAAATAGGTATTACACCGCAACGGGTTGATCTATTATGAGATTGCCCAAATAGCGATAGTAACCCTAGAAATAAGGTTAAAGTTGTTCCAAATTCACAAGGAAAAATATATATATATGAGCCCCCTCTAAATGATGGAGATGGTAATCTTTATAAGAATCTCTATATTGCAGGCATTGACTCTATTGACCAGGGCACGGCAGATTCATCAACAAATACCGATGTTTCTGATTTTTGTATAGTTATTAAAAAACGAATTTTAGGGTCTAGTCCTTCTAATTATGTAGCTATATATAAAGATAGGCCTAGAGATATTGTAACAGCTTATGAATATGCTATGAGATTATGTGTATATTATAACTGTAGGGCAATGCTTGAGCATACAAAAATCAGTATCATTATGTATTTTCGCTCTAAAAAGAAAGAAAATCTTTTTATGACAAGGCCAAAATCAACAATGCCTGATATTAGAAAAGGAAATTCTGCGATGATTGGGTATCCAGCAACAGAGACTTATCTACGTCACGGTATTGAACTTATAAGTAGATTTGTTAACGAGACTTGTTATGCAATTAATATTGATGAGATGCTGGAGCAGCTACTTAAGTACTCATGAGAGAGTAAACGTAAATTTGATATTATTGCAGCCATGATTGCTGCAGAATTAGGAGATGAAGATTTATTAGGTTTTTCTCCGAAGACCATAAATGAAACTAAGAATACATGAAAGGACTTTGGATGATATTATGATTCATATGGAAAAAAACGATACGGTATTATACCAAGGTAAGGAAAGTAATCTTGAATGTAGAGTTAGGCGCCTAATTAATCAGGTTACAGAATCAAAGTATATATCTCCACTTAAAGTTATATATGATGATGGGATATATACTCTACGATTAGGGTTAAATTGTAAAGATGCTGCTCCTATATCTTTTGGGTATCAAGGCGATGAAGATGGATTTTTAAAATTCTTAGATAAAGAGTTTAGAACGAGACGACTTCAGAACATTATATACACTACAGGAGTACTAGTAAATGGAGATAATAATTCATATTATCCAGTAATAGAGCTATAAGATGAATGTCGATAATGAAATAAAACAAATTAATAAAGCTGTAAGTGAGTTAATATATCCTAAGGTGGCTCTTCAAAAAGCCTATAACTACTATCATAGTAGGAGAGATGCTGATCAATTTAAACATATAGAGGATAACTATGGAATAGGAGTTTCTACATCGATTACATTTAACCCATTAGTTCGTCCTCATGTAGATAGATTAGTTGGAGAATATTTAGGATTAAATCAGGACTTAAAAATTACATGTAAAGATGAGGAAACAGTATCTAATATTATGAGAGAGAAGCAACTCATGATTAGTGCTGAGTTGTTTAACTATCTAAAGAAATATTTAGAAAATAATATTATATCGTCTATTATAAATAATCAGGAGTCTGTAACAGATCCATTTATTGAGAAGCAATTAACTAAAATAAGTAATGATATTAATGACTCTTTTGTATCTCATTATGAGATAGCAGCCCAGAACATTCTTGATTATTTAAAACAGTCTAAAAATATAGATCTTGGGAACAAGATGCACAGTCTTCTTACTGATTTATGTATTACAGGGACGTGCTATTATAGGACTAGAGCTTCAAATAGTGGGGATAACGTACAGTTTGAAGTACTGAACCCGCTTAATACATTTGTTGAGAAAAATCCAAACTCAGATTACTTAGCAGATGCTTATAGAGTTGTTGTTAGACGCTATATGTCTGTAGAAGATATATTACTTGAATATCGGAAAGATTTAAAAGAGGAACATATAAAACTATTGAGAGATAAAAATAATAGTGCTGTTGAGTCTGATGGCCCTTCATATTATATTAGAGCTGCATCATCTGATATTGCTGGAGTATGAAATAGTAATCATACTGGAGTATTGGGTGGACTTGAGTCTCATCCTATATGGCCTGGTGAAACTAGTAGAACTAATCGTTATACATATCCTAAGATGTGAACAGTATATGATGTCGAATGGCTTGATATAGATTATAAGACTGGAAAACAGACTAGACATGATGGGACTCGTATTGGTGAAGAAATATATATAACTAGAGGGGAATCTAGCAATATAATTAGAACAAAGGATAATCCAAATAAATGTAGATTAAGCGTAAATGGATTATTTTTTCTTGATAAAAACGGGGATCCGAATTCTATGATCATTAAGACTATGGATCTGCAGGATAAGTACGATCTTTTAGTATTCTATAGAGACTCTTTAATCTCAAGTTCTGGAACTGTGGGGGATTGGATTGATTTACCAAATGTCCCACAGGCTTTAGGTGTAGATCTTTCAGAACGATTACAAAAATGACTTGCATATAAAAAGCAAGGGTTAGGCATTATAGATAGTAGTCAGGAGGGCGCACAGACTTTAAATACTATATTTAATGGATTTGACGATACTATTAAAGCACAAAGTGTTCAGGCTATTAATATGGCTATGCAGTCTATTCAACAGCAAGTATCTATGGTTACTGGGATATTACCAGAAGCCCTAGCACAGTATGAGCAGCGTGATGCTGTATCAAATGTTAAATTAGGAGTTCAAACCACTATGCTTCTTACCAAGCAGATATTCAAAGCAATGGATACTGTTTATAAAGAGGCAAATTATGATATGCTTAACTTAGCTAAGCTTGTATGACCTAAAGGAATGACGGGGACCATAGTATTAGGAAACTATGCTAAAATATTTTCTGCTCTTCCAGAACATTATACATTAACTGATTTTGATATTCATATTGAAGACAGCACTAAGTCATATCAAAATGTGCAATCTTTAATAGCAATTAGTGGCGAATTAGTAAAAAGTGGCGCAGCTGACTTGGGGGATATTACAAATATAATAACCTCTTCTTCTATTACAGAGTTGAAGCGATATATTGAGCGTTCTTTAGCTCGTAAAAAAGAGGAGAATGATACTATTAGGCAACTTCAACAACAGACTCAACAATATGAGCAAAACTCTAAAGAGCTCCAAAAATCTAATCAGCAACTACAGCAGCAACTACAACAATTACAAAATCAACTTGGGACGAATAGTCAGGCTAAGTTAGATATTGAGGTAGGAAAACTTGAGATTGAGAGAGAAAAAATGAAAAATGATAAAGAGTTTAAGGATAAGAGCATTGAGGTTAAGCGTCAACAAGCTGATGCACAGGTTGCTGAAATATTTGATGATAACCCATATAATAATAAAATAAAATCAGTAATATAATGGATAAAAGATTAAGTATTCAGTTAATAGTTAGACCTGATTGTAAATTAGTCGCAGTGGATAATAGTAATTATTATGATCTTGGGGCAGACTATAGCAAGCATCATTTCTTAGAGTTTTTAACTTATTGTAATAGTAACATACCAATGCCTAGCACTATAAAAATAAGAAATGGTAAATATCATAGGGATCAATATACTGATAAATTTTCTTCAGAGTTCATGCTTCCAAATGATGGGACTTTCTCATATTATAAACTTTGTATACCATCTTTAGAGCATTTTGATGAAAAGAATACGGCTGGAGAATTAATTGGAAAATATATAAATTTACATAACGAATTATTCTTTAGTGATGATAAATTATATAAATCTAATTTAGGCGATAATGAGAGTTATACAAAAGAGAATGTTATAAATAATAGCATAGAAATATCATATATAGACGCGTATAAGTTTGTACAGGATAATAATGCTTCACAAACATTTTATTCTCCTGTAAAAAGTATATTTAGTGTTTGCAAATTACAGAGATGTTTAGTATCTTTGCAGAAGCAGCTATTGCTAAGTAATAGTAAAGTATGTAGTTATGACAAATGTAGTACAGATGAATCTTTAAGAAATAGAAGAGACTTTTTGTTAAGCGCTGTATATGTATTTGATTATCTTAAGGATATTGGAAATTTTACAGAGGCTCAAAGAATTTTAGATAATTTATCTGCTTGTACTTCTATTTGTGGAGAGGACTTAAACAATATAAATGATTGCGGTTGTGGAAATTCTATATAATGTTTTATACAGACTTTTCTCTAGAGAGCTTATGAATATAAATATAGGATATGAGTTTAACTCTAAATCTTTATATTCTATTAATGAGTTAATAAATGCTATAGATTATATTGAAAAAGGCCATCCAACTAATGAGGAGGTAATTAAAATAATTCAATATTATGAAGAAATATAACATTGATTCCCCAATGAGAGAGGAGATTCTTTCAAATGAATATTATGCAATGAGAGGAGCTAGAGATTTTTATAAAGGAACATCCTTTAAGATGAGTGAATGAGAATTAGATTCTCACTATTTCAATGACGAGAATATTATTGATTTTGTGTCTTTTGAAGGGTGCTTACTTACATGTACTAGAACACATATATCCTCTATACATAATAAGCCTAAGATAGTTATTGAAAATAATATAATTACTGGAATAGAAGAAAATATATTCTGGAGCTTTATTATTGGCACCAATGGAGTTGGGAAAAAGGGAGATAAAGGGGATAAGGGAGATAAAGGTGATAAAGGCGAACAAGGACTTAAAGGCGATAAAGGTGAACAAGGAATACAGGGAATACAGGGAATACAGGGAATTGAAGGCCCTTTTGGAGAGCAGGGTATCCAGGGTAATCCTGGGCCAGGTATATATCCTGGAGGGACTACTGGGCAGGCGTTAGTTAAAAAGTCTAATAATGACTATGATCTAGAGTGGAAGACAATCTCTGAAGGTGGGAATGTCCCAATATTTCATGCAGAGGCAGTAGCAGGTCCTGGAGATACACCAGTCGCATCTGTTATTTTAGAAAATGATACTTTTAAGTTTGCATTTTTATTGCCTAAAGGTCAAAATGGTTTACCTGGAAAAGATGGAACTGATGGAAATAATGGAAAAGACGCAATATCACCAAATTGAAAGTCTTATATATACAAACTGAGTAATAGTAAGCCTACTAGGCCTACTGGAACTAATCCCAGACCAGTTGGTTGAGAAGATTATCCACTTACTAGTGGCAATTGGTGACAGTGTATAGGTACTGTAAATGGCAGTACACAACTTATTACTGAATGGTCTGAAGTTATTCCTGTGAATGGCAGAGATGGAATTGCTCAAGATGGTAAATTTACTGAGTTTAGATTTGCCAAGAGTATTAGTAATATAACTTCTCCTGCATTAGATAATAGTATAAGGACTCCAAATGGTTGAACAATAGCCCCTCCTAATAAAATAGATAATGAATCTTTATGGATGATTACCGCCACTATTAATCCAGATGGCACATTATATACATACTGGAGCACTCCAGTAGTAATAAGTGGCGAACGTGGAAGTAATGGCCTAGATGGTATCCCAGGAACTCCTGGTATAGATGGTAAAACATCATACTTTCATATTAAATACTCTTCTGTACCAAATCCAACATCACCTAGTCAGATGTCTGAGATCCCTAATACATATATAGGTACATATGTAGACTTTATACAAATTGATAGTAATACTCCTACAGATTATATATGAGCTAGATTTGAAGGCTTGAAAGGTGAGCAAGGAATTCCTGGTATAGATGGAGATGGTAAAACTAGTTATTTACATATTAAATATTCTAATGATGGTGGAGTAACTTTTACTGGAAATAACGGTGAGGATCCTGGGGCATGGATTGGTATATATGTAGACTTTATACTCAATGACAGTACTGACACTTCAAAATATAAATGAACTAAAATAAAAGGAGATCCTGGAGTAGCGGGGGCTCCTGGAGTTACTGGGAAAGATGGTATTGATGGACTTCCTGGAATAGGGATGGAAGTTAGATATTCTCTAGGGACAGATACTACATTTACTGGAGAAGCCACTCCCGCATCTTTAAGAAATCCAGTAGGATGAACTATAACAGTCCCAACAGCAACGATACAGAATGCTTATGTGTGATTTATTCAAGCAAGAGTTAATTATATTAGTAATGAAGATAAAGTCGGAGTTATTGAGGGAGCATGATCCACTCCAACAAGACTTAGTGGAACAAATGGAATTAATGGATCTAATGGGACAAAGGCTCAGATAATATATCCAGAAGGAATATATAGTATATCCGCTGTATACACTGGCACCATAGATAAGGCTCCATATGTATATGATTCTCTTGATCAGAATTATTATGTCTTAAATATTATTGGTACGTGGCAAGGAACACTACATTCAAATCAATTTCCAAATTCAGATACTAGTGGTAGCTGACTTAAATTAGATGCTTTTGAGGCTATATATTCTAAGATGGGTATCTTTGGTAACGCTTTAGTAGGTTCAGCAGTATTTAACCATGAGTTTATGTTTAGTCAGCAGGGAATAGATGCTTCTGGAAATATATCTACAAGATATGAAGACTTTGATCATTTAATTCCAACAGGAGGGAAGTTTACTCCAAATATATTATTTAATTTTAAAACTGGAGCTGGGCACATGGCTGCGGGTAAAATAATATTTTCAAGTACTGGTAGTGTTATCGCTAAGGATCTACAACTTACGGGTAATAGTAAATTTAATCTATCAAGCGTGTCAGTAGATCCTCAAGGTAAGGGGGAAATAACTGAACTAAACTCATTTGTTGGTGACTATGACACTTCTTTTTCTCTAGGAATTAGATGGGGTAATGATAATCCTAATGCTTTTATTGTTGGGGAAGTGTATATTGGGAGATTTGTCAATTACTCTTTATTCTCAGCAAATATTAATGCAACTATTCCTGGGAGAAACGGTGATGTGAGATTCTCTGGATGTGGATATGAGCCTTTAGGTACTGGAGAGGGTGATGGTACACATTTATATTATTCATCTATCAATTTAAAAATAAAAAGTACTCTAGAATATATATGAGTCCCCACTGAATATAAAAATGGGCATTGGTACGGAAATGCTTTAATTCTTAATCAGTCAGATTTTAATGTAACCGCTAATAAATTTGTTTCATCTGGTATGATAGAGGAAGCTATTCCTTCAGGAATTATGTATAAAGGAAACTTATATTTTAACACATCATATACTCCAGAAATACTTCCATTAGCTAGTACTATTGGTTTTGATCTTTATATCCATAAACCCATTGCCACAGATAATACTAGATATATAATCTCTGCTCGCAGTGACTTTGCTAAGCGCCTACTAAAGAGTTCTGTATGAATTATACCAGCTGCACGTTTTAATACTACGGTATGTACATTAGCGTGTGTAATAGATGATCAGACTGCATCTGGATCTGGTGAGGCAGAGTTATTTCTTAGTAGTGCGCCAGCGTTAAATAAGACAGTCTCTATCCCATTTATAGTAATGTCTAAATTAATATAGTAATAGATGAAAAAAAATAATATAATTCCAGATATAGATTTACAAAACTCTAGAGAATATTATGGCACATATAATTCAAGGGACTTTTATAAGGGAACTTCATTTAATATGGCTGGTGACTGATCTATTGGCACTCATTATTTTAAAGATGAGTATATTATAGATTTTGTTATTTATAATGGCAGCCTATGAGCTTGTAATAAAAATCATATATCTGCAGAATCGAACTTTCCTAAGAGTAAAAGTATCTACTGGATAGAGGTAGTAACGGGGGTTGCGGGAAAGTGCTATGTTCCTAAAATAGACGAGAATCAAAATTTAATATTTGTACTTGAAAGCGATCCTAAAGATCCTAAAATTCCAATAACTAAAGTTAAGGGTGACACAGGAGATTCCGCATATTCTGTTGCAGTACAACAGGGATATATAGGAACAGAGCAGCAATGAATTGAATCTTTACATGGTAAAGATGGACGTGATGCTATTGATGGTAAAGATGGTATAGACGGCAAAAATGGTAAAGTATATATACCAGATATTGTTAATAAGAATATGGTATTTACTTTATCAGACGCAACTTCTCAACAAATAATAGTAGATTTCACTAAATTCAAAGGAGATGATGGTAAGACTCCTATATTTAGGCTAATAGATGGAAATCTATATTATTATTATAAAGATGTACCAGAATTAAAACTTTTAGGACGTGTTATAGGACCGCAAGGTGCTCAAGGAACTAAAGGTGATATAGGAGACAAAGGCGATAAAGGAGATAAAGGAAATAAAGGGGATATTGGCCCACAGCATGAGTTTAAAGTTGTATTCGACTCACATATTGGAATGATGATATTATGTAGTCGTATTGACGGCTCTACAGACCCTTGGGTTAGTATGGGGCCCGTTGGCGGAATTCCAGGGAAAAGCCCTAAAATAATTAGAGAGAAAGGTGACCCTAATCTTAGAGAGGATGATAGAATTCTATGAGGATATGATGGTGTCCCAGTAAGTGAGTGAACTACTCTTTGTTATCTAGATGAACTTAGAGGTGATGAGAATATTGCATATGGCTGCCCTGCTGAGTTTGATGGTGGAGCTCCACATACTTCTAAGATTTGGTATGATCCGTGTGACGATGCTGTCGATAAGTTCTCAGTAACGGATTTTTTATACGAGGCATATTTAGAAACTGGAGGAAATTTAAATAAAAAGGATTTTGAAAAAATATTTTCTAACTTATCTAATATCTCTGGATTTGAGATAATGTTTGCTTCAAGTTTTGAAGCACTCGGGAAACCAACTAAAGATAAACTAGGTAAGCTTTGGCTTATACCTATTACTAGTTCTGACGTTAATAATTTATTTGAGGAGTATATTGTAGTTCATTCACCAAGTACCATAGAAGATATCTATATGTGGGAAAAGTGAGGGGCTGAATCAATTTCTGTAGATTTGGCAAATTATTATACAAAAATAGAGATAGATAATATTAAGAAAGAATTAGACACTAAGATAGAGGCTATGTCCTCAACAATTTGAAATGATGTTAATATATAAAATATGGCAAATAGTGTTATAAAATTTTATAGAGGCCTAGAAGCTTCATATAACTCTACTACACATTCTAATGGTCTCTATTTTACCACAGACTCCCATAAAATTATTCTAAATGGTTCAGAATATGGTGGGGACTCTAAGAAAAAAGTGCTAAATGTTGAGCTTAATGCTCACGCAAACGGAGTTTTAATTACATTTACTGATTCTACGTCAAAGACATTATTATTTGGTAACGCATCAGCAGTTACCGATGGCTTGATGTCTAAAGAAGATAAGACTAAGTTAGATAATATAGGCTGAAAAGCTAGTAGTATATATGAGTCAGCTTTAGATCCTACGGTATCAACTGTAGAAGATTTTGGTGGTATAGTAGCTGGTACAACAGTTTCAGAACTTACAGGTGAGACATATAACTCTTTACTTGATACATTGATCTTCCCAACTGTAAATCCTATATTCTCAGCTCCAAGTGCAAGTATCTCTTTAAAGGGATATCAAAGCATTCAAGAGGTTGGTACAGTTGCCCCAATAAGTGATAATTTTAGTACTGGATATAATGCAGGGGCTATTACTATTGCTGGTAAGAAACAGGCCGATAGAGGTGGGGTACAGATTGTTGCAGGGTCTAAGCTTTTATATGGATCTAATAAAGTAGAAGTTCTACCAACAGTTGTTATTGCTGGTTCTATGAACTATTACTATAGAGTCTCATATTCACAAGGCCCCCAACCTAAAGATTCAAAAGGTAAAAATTACTCTACACCCTTAGCTGCTGGAATAGTTGACTCATCAGCGATTTCTATAACAGGGTATGTGCCTGCTTATTCTGGGCTGGTCACTACATCTATTATCACAGAAGCTGTGATTAAGAGTATGATGAAGTCTATTTCTGCAAAGAAGACAATTAAAGTAGCTGGGCCTATATCGGAGCAATTTGTTTGTTTTGCTGCTCCTGTTGGATGGTCAGTATCAAATATAAAAGACAGTAATAACTTTGATGTGACTAGTTCTTATGCAACTAGTACAGTTGCAGTTACGGGTTTAGATGGCAAGACGGTTAATTACACAGTATATTTATCTGGTAAGATGACACAACCTGGTACTTACTTTGTAAATTTTAACTAATTATGGCAGAATTTTTTGGTAAAGGAATTTCGGTAGGTTCTGGTTTTGATCTAGGTGCAAATCTACCTCTAGATAATAGAACAGTACAGGCTACATTAGCTGATCGCGACGCAATGCCAGTTATTCAGCTGATAGAAGGTCTTATGGTATATGTCAAAGAGTCTAGTACTCCATATATACTTAAGAGTTTTAATGCAGATGGAACAAATAGAGTGTGGGAGCCAGTTGCTACTGGAACTGTTGTAGAGATTATAAATTCTCTAAATAGTGATAGTACTACAGCCGCACTTTCTGCAGCACAAGGTAAAGCTCTAAAAACTCTTATAGATGAGCTAAAGGCTTCTGTAGCAGCAGCTTTAAGTTATAAAGGCACCAAGCCTACTTACGAAGGTCTTCCATCTTCTGGAAATAAAAAGGGAGATGTTTGGAATGTAGTAGCTGCGCATGGAGCAACTCCTGCTGGGACAAATTATGCGTGGGACGGGAGTGCTTGGGATGCTCTTGGAGGCACTATAGATCTTTCGGGATACTATACTAAGGTTCAGACAGATGCTGCTATTACTACAGTAAAGGAGGCTTTAGAAGTTGCCGATATGGCATTAGATGGAAAGATAACTACTGTATCTAATCAACTTGTTAATAAGATAGATAAGGTTACTGGATATAGTTTAATATCTGATGTAGATCGCAATCAGATTACAACTAATAAAACTGCCATTGCTGGGCTAGTTACCTCAGTAGATGGTAAACAAGATGTTCTTACCGCTGGGCAAGCTGTCTCAATTATTGGAACTACCATTGATATTAAGATAGATCCCGCTTCTAATGTTGGATTATCTAAAAATACCGCGGGTCTTAAATTAGATCTTAGTGGGGTCAAAGGTACTAGTGTTAAAGTTGGTGCTGCCATTTCTGGAGGGGCGGTAGTTGGCGCAGAGCAGACTATTGCTCATGGAATGCAGGCATTGAGTGATCGTATTCAAACAGTAAGTTCTGAGGGAATAACATCATTAACGAGCCCTGATGGGACTATTACAGTAACTGGTACAAAGACATCAAAAGATTTAGTAGTTAATGTATCAAAACTTGTATCAGATAACTCTGTAATTCGGGCGGGAGCTGACGGTAAGTTAGATATGTATTGAATAGAAGCTAAATAATAACTTTTCCACATATAATATGCGGATTATAAATAAATATAAAAAATGGCAAAACAAATTATAAGTTTTCAGAAAATATCTACGGCGCCTGCTACAGAGCTGTCTGTAGGAAGAATATACTTCGAGACTTCAACTGGAGTAATTAAGGTTGCTACATCTAGCACTGCTACAGAAACATACGGTGGAGTTTTAGATGCCAGCTTGTCTAATAATATTCTTACATTAAAGAAGTCTGTAGGTGCAGATGTTGTGGTTGATCTTAGAGATGTAGCTTCAGCTGCAGGTGTGGCTGCAGAATTAGCTAAGAAATTAAATATAGGTACTGAGGCAGACGCGTCCACAGTGAAGAGTTACTTTGGGTTAAAGAAATTTACACAAGAGTCAATAGCTAATATCCCAGCAGCTGTTGTATATACCTCTGATGGCTCTACAATTACCAATAGCGGTACAAGTACTGTAACATTTGCAGTTGGAGCAATTCCTCAGGCAAAAGTTACTGGGCTAGTAGCAGCTCTTGATGGTAAAGCTTCTGATGCTGAATTATCTGCAGTTAGAAATATCGCTACTGCTGCTGCGCCACAAGCTACAACTTATACTAAGCAACAAGTAGATAACGCAGTTGCCACAGCTGTTGGTGTTGTATATAGAATGAAGGGATCTATAACTGACGCTGCTGCACTCTTAGCTCTTACGGGTGTTGTTATAGGTGATACATATAATGTCATAGCTGCTGGGACTATTAATGGAGCTGCTTTTGAGGCAGGTTCTAATTTTGTAGCAACAAAGGCTGGTCTTGGAAACCAAGCCAATCTGTGGGACAAACTTGGTGGCACTATAGATTTATCAGCTTACGCTAAGACTTCTGATATTCAAGCATTAGATAGGGCCGATACCGCTGTTTCTGGACAGGTGGTATCTTCTGTTTCTCAGGCTAATGGTCTTATTACAGTATCTCGTAGAGCTTTGATTAATGAAGATATCCCAGCTATTCCGATATCTAAAGTTACTGGATTAGACTCAGCTTTGGCGGGAAAGGTTCCTACAACAAGAACTGTAAACTCTAAACCTTTAAGCGCTAATGTTGTACTTGCGGGAACTGATTTATTAGTTGGTGGTAGTGGTACTTATGGTGCAGGGAATATACAAGCAGCTGTAGAGGCAATGGATGGAAGAATTACTGTAGCCTCGTCATCAGGAGTTCAGTCATTCGCTGGTAAAACTGGTGGTATAACTCTAAAAGCAATAGCATCTGCTAGTGGGGCGGTTAATCTCTCAATGAGCAATAATGAATTACAAGCCGCTATTGTAGGTTTAGGAACTGCCGCATATACGGGTGTCTCAGCATTTGCAACTTCAGCGCAGGGAGCATTAGCTTCAAGTGCTCTGCAAAAAGCAGATATTGCCACAGGGACTATAAATGGTACTATATCAGTTGATAAAACTAATGTCTCTGTTTTTGGACTTGGTTCGGCTGCATATCAAGCCACTAGCGCATTTGATGCTGCTGGTACAGCTGCTGGCCTAATGCAATGGGCAGACTTTGCATAAATAATTCTAAAGAGGATAGGGATTATTCTCTATCCTCTTAATTTTTTAATTTTAAATAAGGTTAAAATGGCAAAAATTACAAACAGGTTCGTCCATTTTAAGACGAAGGCCAGCTTCACTAGTAGATTGGCAGCTGGTGATATCCAGGAATCAAGTGTTGTGTTCATCCAGGAGGCAAATGAAATTTGGACACATGGGACATATTATAGTAGTGGGGTATTGTGAGATATAGATTTATTAACTACTGATCCAGTATATGCATTACGTGCGAAAAATAACGTAAAGATTGGAGATTATATATCGCAAGTCAACAGAGACAATAAGTATACTACGTCTATTATAACGGAGATTGATAATTACAGTTCATCATTTAGCATATCATTTATAGTTTGTTTTCCCGCCCCTACAGCTGCTAATCCTAATGCTACGATTCCAATCCATTACTATATGGCCTGAAGTGAAACTACAAATTTATTTGATCCATCGCCCGACGCAATAATTACAATTTCATCGATCGATGAATTCATAACTAGTACTTATATTACATCAAAGTACTTGGAATCTCTACCAACTCCTAGTAATTCTATTATCGTTGCCTCTGATACTATTCTTCAAGCTTTTTCAAAACTTCAAGGTCAGGTTAATACTAAAATTACTTCAACTGGTAGTATTACTGGGAATGCCGCCTCGGCATCTAAATGATTGACACCTAGGACTTTCACAGTTACTGGCGGCGTTTCTGGTAATGTATCTTTAGATGGCTCTGGGAATATAACTCTTCCTACAACGCTTGCTAATTTGGATGCATCTAAGATAACATCTGGAGTTATAGGGATAGAGAGGCTTCCAAAAGGGGCATTAGAGAGACTAGTTAAAGTGGCTAATCAATCAGCTAGGTTTGCATTAACAGTTAATGATATACAAGATGGTGATACTGTACAGCAAATTGATACTGGAATTATGTATTTTGTTGTAGATACTACAAAGTTAAATAGTGAGGCGGGATATAATATATATACAGCGGGATCCGCCACAAGTGTACCATGATCTGGAGTTACTGGTAGACCCACTTTTTCTAATGTAGCTACTAGCGGATCATACAGTGATTTATCCAATAAACCAACTATTCCGACATTATTATCTCAATTATCTAATGATACATCATATATATCTACTGCTGCTGCCGATGGAAAATTTGCTAGAGGGGGTAATGGAGTTAATTCACCGCAAGATTGTAATTCTATTATTGCATCAGGATTATATTATTATAAGACTAACGGACCATCAGGTATACCATCTAATGATGGAGCGGTTTTAAATTTTAGGTATTCTTCATCAGAGTATGGATCACAAATAGCTCAGAATTATAGAGATGGAAAGTTAGCAGTTCGTGGGCAAAATCGTACAACATGAACACCATGAAAAAATATAGCATTAAGTGAAGAGATTCCTACTAGCACTTCTCAGTTAACTAATAATAGTGGATTTATTACATCTACAGCATTAACGGGGTATGCTACACAAACTTGAGTTGGGCAACAGGGCTATATAAAAACTATTCCTGCACAAACTTGAGCCAGTATTACTGGAAAACCTTCTTTCGCTACAGTAGCAACAAGTGGTTCGTATAATGATCTAGCTAATAAACCTAGTATACCGTCTTTAACTGGGTATGCTACTGAAAGTTGAGTTACTAGTAAGGGATATTTAACGTCTCTACCAATAGCATCTGCTTCTGTTTCTGGAATAGTAACTACTGGGAATCAAGAATTTGCTGGTGTTAAGACGTTTAATGGAGGAATTAATATTGGTAGTGGTTATAATTTTGGAGCTAATGGTGGCGCATATACAGGCACAGCAGCGGGCTTAAGAACCAATTTAGTATTTACAGGAGCCTCAGTAGGCTCATATAATGGATCATCTAATTTAACAATAGATATTCCAGAAATTCCATTAGCCTTACCTAATCCATTCAATTTAACAATTAATGGTAGAATATATAATGGAGCGGATCCTTTAGTCGTACATACAGAATTACGACAAGCTCAATTATCTGACACTGTAGTTAATGCTGGATTTAGTTATAATAATACTCAAGCAAGAGCAATAACTATATTTAATGGTTTTGCTATGGATAATCCAGACTGTGTTATTATAAGCTCGGCTAAATTAACATTTACTTCCCCGTCTATTATAATAATGAATGGTTTAAATAACTTATCTGGGCCTTATTATATATACTGTTTAAGTTATACGAGCATTGGGAAAATCGCAATAAATGGGTCAGCATATGGTGGTGCATAATCTTTAAAAATATAAAATTATGAGTGTAAAAATTTATGATAGAGAGCAGAAGAAATGAATAATTTTTCCTGGGACTATGGGGGCTCCTGGTAAAGATGCGTATTTATTAGCTCAAGAAAATGGGTATACTGGTACTAAAGAAGAGTACTCACAGGCATTAATATTATTGCCGAAAATTATTGAGTCTATAAATAAACCAGACGAGATCCCTACGCAAGATAGCCAAAATTTAGTTAAGTCTGGAGGAACTTGAAGGGCCATAAATATTGTTTCGGAAAAAGTCGACGCTGTTAATAATGATGTTATTAATAAAATTAATATAGTTAATAATGATGTTAATAATAAAATTAATACAGTTAATAATGATCTCACAAATAAGATAACTAATGTAGAGACCACACTGACTACTAAAATAAATAATGTAGAGACTTCCACTAATGCTGAGATTATCACTATAAAAGACGATATAATTGATAATGTAACTACTATTAATAATTCAATCGCTGCAATTAGGATATCTGAGATACCAAATCAAATTAAAGTGTCTATTGTAAATGATCTAGAATCGACATTAGATAATAAGTCATTATCTGCTAATCAAGGACGAGTTTTAAAGGAGATGATTGGCAATTTAGTAAATATAAGTATTCAAGTTGTAGATTCTCTACCCGTTATTGGAGAGCCCAATATTATTTATTTTGTAAAAAAAGAGGTAGTATTCCAAGATGTGTATGATGAGTTTATATTTATCATGGGGCAGTGAGAGAAAATCGGAAATACAAAAGTAGATTTATCGAATTATTATACAAAGCAGGAAGTTGATTCTAGGATACAAGTAATTCCTGAAGTAGAGATACTAGTATCTGGAACTGGGAATGTAATCACAGCTATGAATATAGATGCGATTAATAAACATAAAGTTAATGCTGTTAAAAATATCGATGTCTATTCTAAAAAAGAAGTAGATGATAAGATTTCTGCTTCTGGCGGTGGGGATGTTATGGCTTATGCTACGTTTACTACCGTAGATAGAGTTATTACTGCTAGTGGTCCTGGTAAAAGTATAAAAGATTCTGGGGTATTAATTAGTAATTTAGCATTAAAATCCTCCTTGGGGGCATTAGCTTCTAAAGATAAAATAAGTAAGACAGATCTGACTTTTACAATTCCAGATCCTCTTAGTATAGATGCTGTTTTAAGTACTACATCAGAAAATACTGTTCAAAATAAAGTTATAACTTCTTCTTTAAATACTAAAGTTAGTAGTTCTGTATTGCTAGATTATTATAATAAAACTGAAGTTGATAATAAGATCTCATTAGCTGGAGGAGGTGATGT
>JAVVPO010000011.1:0-39385 GCA_036655715.1 Cellulosilyticaceae bacterium
AAAAAAAGCTAGGTATCTAGCCCTAGCTTAGTATGCATGAATCATTGAAATAGATTTGACCCTATTAGCTAAAATCTATAGTTTCTTAACGAACTCAGATTTTAATTTCATTGCACCAATGCCATCGATTTTACAATCAATGTCATGATCGCCATCTACTAAACGGATATTTTTTACTTTTGTTCCTATTTTAATAACTAATGAGCTACCTTTTACTTTAAGGTCTTTGATAACTGTTACTGAATCGCCATCAGTTAACACATTTCCATTAGCATCTTTGATTACTTTTGTATCTTCATTATCAGATTCTGATCCAGCAGTCCACTCATGTGCACATTCTGGACAAACAAGCATGATGCCATCTTCATAAGTGTATTCTGAATTACATTTTGGACAATTTGGTAAATTTAACATAGGTTTATTTCCTCCATTTGCTGTGACTCATTCTAGTCTATAAGCATTGCTTTGACTTATATCTCATAAAAAAACACATAAGGCTGTCCTTACATATTTTCTACATAGTATCATATTTTTCTCATTTTGACAAATCCTGTTCTCATTTGATTCTTAAAACCCCTTTACCGCAATGTCCATGACACTCCTCAATCAGTTCCTTACTCACTAATTCTACATTTGGGTGGATAGCATCTACCCCTAATCCTAGTGCATACTCTACTACATGCTCAATAGGATAATGATAAAGTGCTCCTGCCTTACCTTTAAGTTTTCTTCTCTTTTATATTTTATTTATGCTTCAAATTATAGTTGTACTATCTTAAATACTTATTAAATCCATCTATTATCTTGGTTAATTACAAGTAAAAAAGAAACAAAAACATCCCAACAACTAAGCCTTACGCCTATTTGTTGGGATGTTCTATTTTTATAGCTTAGAAGAAGTCTAAACTTAACTGATTGGATTCTGGTAAGTCTCCTAATATGCCCATTTCTGACATTTTATCAGTTACGGTCTTACTTACTTTAGTTCTTGCTTTAAAGTCATCCTTAGAAAGGAATCCGCCATCTTTTACGGCTGCAACCACAGCTTCTGCTGCTTTTTCACCTAGTCCATCAATAGAACTTAGGGATGGCATAATCTTGCCATCTATAATTTGGAACTGCTTATCATGGGCTTTTTCTAAATCTATTTGCATGAATTCAAAGCCTCTAGCGTACATCTCTTGAACAATTCTCATATCTTTTAAGGTATCTTGTTCTTTAGCTGTTTGATTTTCTTTGCCTTTGATAATTAATTCCTGCATATGATACTCTAAGTGCGCTTTACCTTGGCACATGAGTTCATAAGAGAAGGAAGACGCTCTAATACTAAAGAAAGCGGTATAGTAAGCTACTGGATGGAATACCTTGTACCAAGCAATACGCCACGCCATCATAACATAAGCTGCCGCATGGGCTTTAGGGAACATGTACTTAATCTTTTTACAAGACCAGATGTACCAATCAGGTACATCATGGGCTAGCATATCTTCTTCCCACTCAGGTCTAAGACCTTTTCCTTTACGTACGCTTTCCATGATAGTAAAGGATAGTCCTTTATCCATACCTTGATTAATCAAATACGTCATAATATCATCACGTGTACAAATAACTGTAGAGATGGTTCCCTTGCCTTCTTCAATAAGGGTTTGGGCATTGCCTAGCCACACGTCTGTACCATGAGATAGTCCTGAAATACGCACAAGGTCTGAGAAACTTTGAGGCTTCGCATCAATTAACATCTGAATAACGAAATCCGTTCCAAACTCTGGTACCCCAAGCGATCCTAGCTTGATACCACCTATATCTTTTGGCTCTATGCCAAGCACTTTGGTACTATGGAAGAGAGACATAACATCTTTATCATCTAACCTAATAGTCTGAGAGCTGATACCTGTAATGTCTTCAAGCCTTCTGATAATGGTGGGATCATCATGTCCTAGTATATCTAGCTTAAGTAGATTATGGTCAATAGAGTGGTACTCAAAGTGTGTCGTAATAATAGGTGTGGTCATATCGTTAGCTGGATGCTGAATCGCTGTGAATTCATAGATTTCTCTATCATGAGGTACAACGATAATACCGCCTGGATGCTGCCCCGTTGTACGCTTAGCGCCTGTACAGCCATCGGCTATACGTCTCATCTCTGCCCGCCTTTTGTGGACTTGTCTTTCTTCGTAATACTTATACACATAGGCTAAAGCTGTTTTCTCAGCCATAGTACCTATAGTTCCTGCTCTAAAAGCTTTTCCTTCTCCGAAGATAACCTCTACATATTTGTGGGCTTTGGCCTGATAGTCTCCTGAGAAGTTAAGGTCGATATCTGGTTCTTTGTCCCCTTTAAATCCAAGGAATGTTTCAAACGGAATATCATGACCTTCCTTAAGTAGGTTATGTCCACACGTAGGACAGATCGCATCTGGCATATCACATCCAGAGCTTCCCGCATAAGCTTTAACCTCTGGGGAATCAAAGTCTACATAGTAGCAGCTTGGACAGATATAGTGTGGGGATAAAGGATTTACCTCTGTAATCCCAGACATAGTTGCTGCAAATGAAGAACCTACAGATCCCCTTGAACCCACTAAGTAACCATGGTCATTAGAATCCCATACTAGCTTTTGCGAGATAATATACATAACCGCAAATCCATTTGAAATAATAGAGTTAAGCTCTCTCTCTAGCCTTTCCACTACCACTTCTGGCAAGTTAGGTCCATAGATTTCATGGGCTTTAGTATAACAAATACTTCTTAATTCCTCGTCTGAGTTCGGAATCTCAGGTGGGCATTTGTTAGGGAGTACAGGGGATATTTTTTCTATCATGTCGTTAATTTTATTGGTATTAGTAATAACTACTTCTCTTGCTTTTTCATAGCCTAGATAGCTAAACTCATCTAGCATTTCATCTGTCGTTCTAAAGTAAAGAGGCGGCTGGTCATCGGCATCTTTAAAGCCTTTTCCTGCCATCATAATTCTGCGGTACATCTCATCTTCTGGATCTAAGAAATGCACATCACAGGTAGCTACAACGGGTTTGTTGTATGTCTCTCCAAGTTCTACGACCTTTTTGTTGTACCAAATTAAGTCATCTTTTGTCTGCGCCGCATACTTGGCACTACGAATCATAAAGTCATTGTTCCCAACTGGCTGAATCTCTAAGTAATCATAGAAGTTTACAATCCTTGAAACTTCATCGTCTTCCTTTTCTCTTAGAATCGCCTGGAAAACTTCTCCTGCTTCACAGGCAGAACCTATGATGAGGCCTTCTCTATATTTTTGAATAAGGCTTTTTGGCATACGTGGTCTTCGGCTAAAATAATCTAAATGGGCAGCTGATACTAATCGGTTAAGGTTAATTCGCCCTACTTCATTTTGTACCAAGATAATGCCATGATAAGTGGGTAGTTTCTTAATATAATCAGCAGAGATTTCTGCCATAGCCCCGACGCCATCTAGGGTATAAATTTCTTTCTCCCCAAGCATTTCTATAAACTTCATGAAAATGTCGCCTGTTGCCATGGCATCATCTATTGCTCTATGATGATTGAGCAAACTAATTTTTAGGTGCTTGGCTACGTTGTTAAGTTTGAAATTCCCAAGTTTGGGCATCAGTATACGTGCTAAAGCAACCGTATCTACAATCGTGTAATCACAAGATAGTTTTTGTCTGTCTGCATTGGCTTTAATAAAACTCATATCAAAGTCTGCATTATGAGCGACCATGACACTGCCAGTGCAAAAGTCTAAAAAGCGTGGTAAAATCTCTTCTATTTTATTAGCATCTGCTACCATTCGATCATTAATACCCGTTAGCTTTTCAATATTAAAAGGTATCATAACTTCTGGGTTAACAAATTCACTGAAGGTATCTACGACTTGACCCTCTACTATTTTGATAGCTCCAATTTCAATAATCCGATTGTGCTTAGGGCTAAATCCTGTGGTCTCAAGGTCAAAGACTACGTAGGAGTCCATCAAACTTTGATTCTTGGAGTTTATAACGATTTCTTTTAAGTCATCTACGAAATACGCTTCTACCCCATAAATGACTTTAAAAGGCTCATCCATTGTAATACAGTGGTTAGCTATAGGGAATGCTTGTAAACATCCATGGTCTGTAATAGCTAAGGCTGGCATACCCCATGCTTTTGCCCGGTCAATGACCTCATGTATATCTACTACACTATCCATATCACTCATCACTGTATGAAGATGCAGTTCTACCCTTTTTTCTTCGCTCTTATCCATACGTTTTTTTGTAAAATCTGGAATGGCCTTGATCCCTCTAATAGAAGCTATGGCTACTTCTTTATCAAAGGTATCAAAAACAGCCATACCTTTGATTTTGTAGAAGCCACCTTTTTTAAGATTACCCAGCACATCTGCTAACTCTTCATTTTTGACAAAGAGTTTAATGGTAATGGTATCTGTAAAATCTGTGATATCAAAGATAATGATGGTTTTTTCCATACGGATTTCTCTGGTATCTAAATGAATAATTTTCCCTTCAATAACCACCTCGCCAATTTCCTCTTGAATTTCTTGAATAGGTGTTTTAGCCCCTTCACAATCACGCCCGTAGAACACTTCTGGATCTTTGGCTTTTCGGCGCATCTTTTCTTTGGAGAAATCGCCTTTTTCTTCGCCGCATTTTTTGTGCTGCTCAGCAACGACTTTTTTCTCGCCAGGTTTAACATTTTCCATGACAGAGCTCACTTCTTTCATGAGTCTTTGTTCATTTGCTTCACTAAACTGTGCACTTTCTCCGGATCTAAAGTCAAAGTCTACTTGTACCTTGAGCTTAAAACGATCTTGATAAATTTCTTCTAAAAATTTCTTTATTTCTAAGGCGTTATTTTTAGCAAGCAAGCTGTTTTCCATGATTAATATAATATGATTTTCTTCAGCTTTCCACTCAGCATTTTTGATAATGAGATAAAATAAGATTCTCTTTTTCATAATTTCAAAGACTAAACTCTCTTTATATGCTGCAGTAATCTCCTGTAGATTATATTGGCTAGATAGATCATAGGTCTCTTTTAATCGAATACTGATTTCTGTATGAGGAAATAACTTGCTCTTGATATCTTCTTCCATCTTAATTACTTTTGCATGATGTATTAACTCTCTTGCACATAAATATATGGTTAAGGTCTTATCCGTTTTATTAAATACTACATTCTCTACATCTACTTTTCCAAATAGATTGGTTTGTTCTTTGTCTACCTTCAGTTCAGGTAACACGTCAAAAAAAGCTCTTGCTTTTGTCTGCATAATATAATCCCTCAAGTTCTTTAGTGCTACTTATAAATGTTTCCATTTAATACAAACATTTATACTCATAATAATAATTGATTTCACACTTTAAAACAATGGCTAAAAGACCCTTAGTAGTTATTTCACTAAGAGTCTTTCCTATATTTATTCCTTTATTGCTGTGTAGCTGAAAATAGCCTCTTTCAAAAACCGGGCTGCGCCTACCTCGACTTTGTCATAGTACTGTGTAAATCTTTCATCCTCTAGATACATTGCAGCTAGGCTGCGGTGAGCTTCCTTGCTATAGGTAGGCCAGGTATACTCTAGCCACTTATGGTGTAACGCTGCTAATGCCTTAGCTTCTACGCTTTCTGGGTTACCCTCTACCATAGCTTCTTTTAGTGTGATGAGTATCCTTGCACCTAGCGCCTCCCATTCTCTATGCTCATCTTCTGTCATATCTGCAAATTTTTTATAAGAAGTTTTAACTGTTTCTTCTCCGTATTGTTTTCTTAGTTCTTTGCCATATTTCTCTTCATTTTCTTGTATTTTATTTTGCTTAAATCCTTCAAATTTTTCTTTATCTGTCATATTTACCTCTCCTTTTTTCATGGCGATAGATTTTTCTACATTGGTAATCAACTTATCTAGTTGCTTTCTTTTTTCAAGAAGCTGATTATAGTGTTGAGTTAATGCCTTCTGCTGATCAAAAGAAGGCGAGCTCATCATCTCTTTTATTCCCTCTAACGATACATCAAGTTCTCTATAAAAGAGTATCTGTTGCAAGATATCTACTTCTAGCTGAGTATATATTCTATAACCTGATGTATTCATTCTAGAGGGTTTTAGAATACCTATTTCATCATAATATCTAAGGGTTCTAGTACTTACTCCTGCTAACTTACTCAGCTTTTGAACTGTGTATTCCACACCTTTCACCTCCTAATGAGATAACTATATACCTTTACGCTGCGTCAATGTCAATACCCCTTATATAATAAAGAGTCAATTTCTTGGGTATTTAAGAAATTGACTCTTTATTTATTTTTTAATCATCATAATAAGTGGGATTGCAGTAGGTATTGCCACCATCACGACTTTAAGTGAATTGATGCAAAAGTGAAAAAAAGCTCTCCATTCTGCTTTGTTTTTCTTGTCACGCTCCGGACTACGTCTAAAATCTCTTATCATAGCCTGGAGATGCCCTGGTACATTAAAGAATGCAATCTTTGGATAAGGCCTGCTATTAAAAGGCTTCCCTTTAAACATATAGAGTCTCCCATATTTACAAAAAGCTGGTTTATAATAAATATATCCTGTTGCATCAAACTCATCTGTAAAATGAGTTATATACTCCATCCTTAAAAACCACTTAGGATAGGTAATTCTAACTTCTGAATATTTCTTTTTAGTTTCCATAAATGTTTCAAAATGTTTATCTATAATCTTTTCATAATTTTTCATTTGTATTCCCCGTCTCATTATCCATACTTATTCCATTTATTATGACTATTTTATTCGCTTCATACTGCTTTCTCTCTATTTTACCAAATAAAAAAAAGATAGTCCACTCATGAACTACCTTTAAATACATATACTGAATTATTTTATCTTATCCTATAATCTCTTGAACACGCCCAACAATGCCTCCTACAAGTTTAACTTTGATACCATGTGGATGTGTGGGTGATTTAGTTAATAAGCTCTCTACAATACCTTCTGTTAACTTGCCTGTTCTTTGATCTTGCTTTTGCACCACTTTCACACGCTTACCTGGTACTAATTGACTACGTATTTTTCCTGTCATATTCATTATTCCTCACATTTTCTATTTCAATTTTCTGTTTTAATTTAAGTGTTTATCTGTTTTCTTAATCAACTTGATAGCAATTATAAGGGTAATTAATTCTGTAATAGGCATAACTAACCATATACCTGTTACACCAAGTACCGCTGGTAATAAAAAAACAAGGACTATACTCAAAATCATCCCACGTAATAAGCATATGGTAAGAGCCGCCTGAGGGTTAACAATTGATTGAAAATAAGTACTATAGAGAATATTGATATTCATCATTAAGAATGCAATGAAATAAATACGAATAGCCGTTGTAGCAAGTTCTACAACCTCTGGTGTTGGGTAAATAAACACTCTCACAATCATTTCTGGGAAGAAGAATCCTATGGCAAAAAGCATCATACCAATGATTGTTGTAGCCATGACCCCAAGTCTTCTTACTTTCAGTACTCTATCGATTTTCCCCCCGCCAAAGTTGGTGGCAATAAGTGGCTGCGACCCTTGGGCTACTCCGTTAAATAAAGATAAAGCAACGAGTGCACTATTTGCGACAATACTGTAAACGACTACACCAATATCTCCAATATACTTTAAAAGCTGTAAGTTAAAGAAGAAGATTACTAGGCCACTAGCTATTTCTATGAGAAAACTAGATAAGCCATTTTGGAAAATCTTACAGACTATGCCAAACCCTACAGATCCCTTTACCCACTTCATCGTATTTTTAGGTGATTTAAAATGAGTCAGTAAGATAGTTACTGAAATAATAGAGCCTATTACTGTTGCAATAGCACCTCCTGCCATACCCATACCTAGACCATAAATAAAGAGACAGTCTAATATAATATTAGAAATACCACCTGCAATAACGGCTACCATTGCCTTTTTAGGAGCCTGGTCATTTCTAACAAGTGCTTGGAGTAAACTTGAACAAATAAATAGTGGTGCCCCTATAACCAGATACTTACCATACTCCATTACAAGTCCTATACTATTTTCATTACTTCCTAATAGATAGGCTATGGGTTTTAAGAATATAGTCCCTAGTGTTATATACAAAAATGCCACGATAGCTGCTGCAAATACGGCATTGGTAAAGTATCTATTCGCTAACTTTTGGTCTTCACTTCCCTTAGCTACAGACATCAGCACCCCGCCACCTACTCCAAACAATAGGCCTGTCCCAAAGAACAAAGCAAAAAGAGGCAGTAATAAATTTAGCGCTGCTATACCATCTGAACCTACACCTTTTCCTATAATAATCGTATCTGCCAATATATAAATAGAGGTTACTAGTGTTGCACTAATAGAAGGTCCTAAATAGCGCAAAAAAAGCTTGCTGGGTTCATCTTTTAATAAATCTACTTGTTGCATATTTCATTATCCTTTCTTTCCTCACTTATTTTTCATCTACATTTATACATTAACAATCACTCTAGCATACCTCCTAGAGTGTGTCAATTAAGTCACGCATCCATTTTCTACTTGTTGGCTTTTTTCTAGAGGCATAATAGAGGCTTCTATGAATTTTGTTGCTATAGACTTTGAAACAGCCACTGAAAAAGGAATATCTCAAAATACATTACTCCGTATTTTGAGATATTCCTTTTTCATATTTATACTCTGTACACGTCTTTATAAACCACATCTCTAAACGCATCCATAATTTCCTGACTTATAGCCTCTTTATAGCTCATCACCCTAAGTGGCAAAAAGTCTTCGCCCACTTGTAATGGGGGCTGCAAATATTCAAAGTCATTAAAATGAAAACCAATACGTTCATAAAAGCCTATACGTCTCTTCGCATAATCCGTCTCTGGTAGCTCCACCTCTAAAAACACCTTTTTATCTACTTCCTCAAGGTATTCCTTTAGCATTAAACTACCAATGCCTAAGCTACGGGCCTTACTATCTACAGCAAAATGTTCTATAAAGTTAAACACTTCCCATTCCCATGTGGCCATAAATCCTAGTATATCCCCTTCTACTTTGTACACAAAAAGTTTATACTTAGGATTCTCTAGAAGTGCTTTTTGATCTACATAAGTTCTCCTTTCAGAACTTGGAAATGCCTCATCCATTATCCCGAAAACTTTGTCAAATTCTTCTTGGTTCATCACTGTCATGTGTTTATTCATTTTTATTCATCCTTTTTTCACGTTTAGATTTTTTTACCCATCAGTGTCATGTGATTATAGCTTTCAAAACCTCTTTTGTTATAAAATCCTTCCGTCTTTTCAGTGCGGGAGGTTAGAAGAATGACTTCACCAATCCCTCTTTCTTTTAATCTCCCTAAAAATTCATCAAATAGCTTGGAGCCAATCCCTTCACCTTTAAGCTTGTGGTCTACGCAGAATTCTTTAATCTGAAACTGCATCCCATCATAGTAATACTCATGATTACCCAGTATCATCCCTACAACCTTTTCATCTTTATAAGCTACTAAGCCATAGGCTCCTTCACAATTCATCATCTGACTTAACCTATTAAACACCGTATCCTGAGTCCACTTATCGTGCCATGGTGGGGCATTAAAAGCCTCTATATAAAGGTCTATTAGTTCTACAATATGATCATGTTCTAAAATTTCATAGTTCATTTAATCTTCACTCCTTTAAATAGTACTTGCTATTTACAGTATTTTTCCTATGCTGTCGTAATTCTTTTTATGTCGTATTGCTTTTTTTATCTTGTATTATACCATTTAGTTCACCTTAATTACAGCCTCTTTTCGTATCCGATAATCTTTTTAGACATATCGATGCTTGTATTTCCTATAGACACTATACCCTATTACATCGGCCAAAGCCCATCAAATTCTTGTTTTAATTTATCTATCTTCATTCTCCTTTTGTTTCGTGTTGCTGCTATTTATTCTTGCTTTAGTCTATACAAAAGGAGAGTTTCTTACCATCGATGTAACTTATATTAATCTCTAAATAATTAATCCTTAAATAATTTTTCTGTTAAATCCTTAATCATTTTCATCTTTTCAGGAATTTGAATACTTTGTGGACAATGAGTCGTACACTTACCACAGGCAATACAGTGATGTACTCTTAGCCCTTCATCTGTTTGATGATAAGCTACATGATACTGGTCTTTATTTTTACTTACCGCATAGTCATTATAAATCTTAAACATCTCTGGGATGTCTACACCTAGCGGGCAGTCCATGCAATAACGACATCCTGTGCAAGGCACTGTATCTTTCTTTTTATAGGCTTCTAAAGCTCTACCTATTGTTTCATGATCCTTTTCAGTAAGTGGCTCAAAATGAGTCATAGTCTCTACATTATCCTTAATTTGGTCTAAATTAGACATCCCACTAAGTACTGTTAAGACATTTGGTAAGCTTGCCGCATAACGAATCGCCCAAGAAGCAATGCTTTTATCAGGTCTTGCCTCTTTAAATAATTCATTGGATGCCTCGCAAGGGTTTGCAAGTACTCCTCCCCTAACAGGTTCCATTACGATACAAGGTATGCCTCTTTCTTCTAAGATCTCATATTGTCTTTTGGCATCTTGCATTTCCCAATCTAAGTAATTAAGCTGAATTTGAGCAAAATCCCACTTATAAGTATCACATACATTTTCCATCACATGTGGCTTATCATGGAAAGAGAATCCTAAGTAACGAATTTTCCCTTCCTCTTTCATCTTTGAAAGAAACTCATATGCCCCATACTCTATATATTGTTTAAAGTTATCTTCATTAATAGCATGGCAAAGATAAAAATCAAAATACTCTACCTGACAATTTTTCAGTTGCTCATTAAATATTTGTTCTACATCTTCCTTTTTCTCTACACGCCAAATCGGCATTTTTGTTACTAAATTGTATGTATCACGAGGATATTTTTTTAGTGCCCCACCAATGAATTCCTCTGATTGGCCTCCATGATAGATATAAGCTGTATCATAATAGTTAATACCATTTGCATAGGCATAGTCTACTATTTCTTGTGCTTTTTCAAAATCAATTTCTTCACCTTCAGTACTAACCTTAGGCAAACGCATACACCCAAGTCCTAAGGTTGATATTTCAAGTCCTGTATCTTTATAAGTTCTTTTTAGCATATTAAAATCCTCCTAAATATGTATTTGCTTTATATGGCAAAACATTTAATATAATGAACAAAAACATAAATTTTATTTATAATTGTATCATTATTTATATATTTATTCTATGGTTCATTTTTATATAATCTATCTTTGTGCTTAGTTTTGTTGAGCTATAGGCTTGATAGTCCTAACTGTATGTACTAATCTCATACAAAACAAATAAGGCAGATCACCTCCTTTATCAGGGCTTTATCTACCTTATCTTCTCTACCTTATTTATATTTACTTTCGTTTATTACTTAGCAATAATTTCAACACCATCTTCTGTTACCAAAATCATATGCTCCCACTGGGCTGATAATTTGCCATCTTCTGTATAAGATGTCCATTCATCTTCATCATCAATATACAGATCACTAGCGCCTTCATTAATCATAGGCTCTACTGTAAACATCATACCTGGTACAATGAGCATCTTTTCATTTCTTTCTCTATAATGTGCGACAAAAGGCTCTTCATGGAATTCAAGACCTATTCCATGTCCGCCGTATTCTCTTACGACTGAATACCCATGAGCATTGGCATAAGACTCTACTGCTTCTCCAATATCACCTAGGCAGCACCAAGGTTTTACAGCTTCTATCCCCTTTATGAGGCACTCTCTAGCTACTGCTACTAGCCTTTTAGCTTCGGCAGATACTTCACCGATCATAAACATCCTAGAGGCATCTGAGAAATAACCATTGTAAATAGTTGATACATCTACATTGATAATATCACCCTCTTCTAAGACTCTCTCTTCGTTTGGTATCCCGTGGCATATTTCATTGTTAATAGATGTACACACACTTTTTGGGAAACCACTATACCCTAGTGGTGCTGGCACTGCGCCATGTGCGATCGTATACTCATGCACGATGGTATTAATCATTTCTGTTGTCATACCTACTTTAATTTGATCTGCTACTGCATCTAGTGCACCATCATTAATCTTGGCACTCTCTTTAATAGCTGCTACCTGTTCTTTTGTTTTAATAAGTTCTCTATCTGGAACAATATACCCTTGTTTTTCAAAAACCATTAATTTTTCATCAAAGGCCATATGGCATTTTTTATATTTTTGTTTGCTTCCGCACCAACATTCATCATTTCTATTTAATTTCACTTTATCATCCTCTTTATTCTATTGTGTAGTCTCTTTATATTGTTGCTTAGGTTATAACTTTATTACCATTATAGCTTAGTCCCGTCAGATATGACACTCTATTTTGTATAAACGCAAAGAACTCTAAGTATTCTTCCTCTAAAATAGCCTTTTCCATATAAGCAAGGTGAAACTCTTTTTCTAGTTTCATTTCCTTAATAGACACTGAGACTAATGTACCTTCTTGTAATTCTTTTGCTGCTGCTACCTCGTACATAAAAGAAATCCCTAAGTTACTTTTCACCATTTCTTTAATCACTTCTAAGCTGCCTATTTCTATGAGCCTTTTGAAATTTTTTATATGGTCATTGCGCTCTGTCATGGCTCTTTCTAAAATCTCTCTTGTCCCTGAACCTTCTTCTCTTACCATCAGCACTTGATTTCTAAGGGACTCAAAGGTCACTTCTTTTTGGAGAGCTATCTCATTTTGAGGGGATGCTACGAGTATGAAAGGTTCTTTTTTCAAACTCTTTATAGTAAAGTCTGCCTGATTAAAATATCCTTCTACTAGGGCAAATTCAATCTCGCCAATCCTCAGTTTTTTCAAGAGTATCTCTGTATTTTCAATAATCATCTTCATCTGCATATGAGGATATTCCCTCATATACTGTGCTAATATAGGAGGCATCAAAAATCCTCCGATACTTAAAGTGGCACCGAAGTGAATGCTTCTACCGTGATCTTTCATTTCCAAAAGCACCTTTTCAATTTGCTTACTATAGTTATAAATATGTAAACAATACTGTAAGAACCTCTCTCCTGCAGATGTTAATTGCAGCTTTCCACCCTGTTGCATGATGAATTTCTGCTCATAATGATTTTCTAGATGTTTAATGTGCTGTGTAACCGCCGGCTGTGTAATGCATAGGGCCTCAGCAGTCTTAGTATAGCTTTTTAGCTTACTTAGTGTAATAAATGTATGGACTCTTATATCAATCATATTTCCTCCTATAAGTTTTTGTTATCACTTTATAATTATTTATAATTTGAACTTATATCCATTTTATTATACATTACTACTTAGATACAATATTTTTTCAAACGAAAGGGATATTAAAATGAAAAAACTTTTACCTGGGGTCATGCTATCTATTCTTATAGCTCTTATTGCCTTATTTTTAGGAAGTAAAATACATCTTATGAGTGCAAGTGTTATCGCACTTCTTATAGGGATGGGTATTAAATTATGTTTTAAAAACTTACAATCTTGTGATGCCGGCTTACAGTTCACTTCTAAAAAGCTTTTAAAACTGGGAATTATCCTCCTTGGAACAGGCCTCAGTATCGGCCAGATTCTTCATGTTGGTAAGTTTTCAGTTATAGTTATGGTCTTTACACTTGCCGCTGCTTTTGGATTTGGTTATCTCTTTGGCAAGCTTTTTGGTATGGATTGGCATTTAAGTAGTCTTATCTCTGCTGGAACAGGGATTTGCGGTGGCTCTGCTGTTGCTGCCTTATCACCCGTTATTGATGCTGATGATAGTCATGTGGCTTATGCTATTTCTGCCACTTTTATCTTTGATATTATTATGGTTATTCTCTTCCCTATTATGGGCCGCGCTCTTGGTTTATCTGATATGGCTTATGGCTTATGGGCTGGAACTGCTGTTAATGATACGTCTTCCGTTGTTGCTGCTGGATTTGCTTTTAGCAATGCTGCTGGAGACTTTGCAACAATCGTTAAGCTAACACGTACCTTATCGATTATTCCTATTATCATCATTTTCTCTATTATTAATAACCATATTAAACAAAAAAGTCTTACAGTGGCTACAGGTGCTACTAAGCCTTCCTTTATGGCAATGCTTAAAACGATTGATTTTAAATCAATCTTCCCTTGGTTTATTATCTTCTTTATTGTAGCCGCTATTTTAAATAGTATCGGTATCATTCCTACAGCACTTAGTAGCTCTCTATCAGAACTTAGTAAGTTTCTCATGGTTATGGCACTTGCAGCTATTGGACTTAAGACAGATTTTAGTAAGCTTAAACAATCAGGCTTCTTACCAATGGTTCATGGATTTATTATTTCCACTATCGTTGTTGTAGTTGCCTTAGTGGTTCAAATTTTCTTAGGGCAAGTTTAAATACTTTCTAGTAAGTATTTTTTGATATTTCTGTATAAATGAAGCATGATGTAATAAATGCCCCTGAATCTAGTTTCCTAGGTCAGGGGCATTTATCTATTTACTGTTTTTACTCTACATCAAAGTCTAGCACAATCTTTTCTTTTGAAACTTCTAACACTCTATACTTAACACCTGACATATCTAACATTCTTTTAGAAGCAATGACACTGTCTGTCTCTTTATATTTATCACTTAAATAAATAATTTCTTTAATCCCTGATTGAATAATCGCCTTTGAACATTCATGACAAGGAAATAGTGCTACGTATAATCTACACCCTCTTAAATTTCTGCTAATACTGTTTAATATGGCATTAAGTTCTGCATGGCAAACATAAGGATATTTTGTTTCTAAAAATGCACCTTCTCTTTCCCAAGGTAATAACTTATCATCACACCCTATTGGAAAACCGTTATAACCTACACCTACAATCTTATTTTCTGTATCTACAATACACGCACCTACTTTGGTACTTGGATCTTTACTTCTATAAGCTGAAAGTAGTGCTACTCCCATGAAGTAGTCATCCCACGTAATATGTTCTTGTCCCATTCCTTAACCTCCTTATTGTATACCTTCCATTCTTTATTATGTAAATCATTGTACATTATAACTTGTCATGACTTCAATACTTCTTTACGACATTTTTCTAAAAAATATGCTAATCAATACTTACCATGTGTTAAAGAAGGTATTTCTCCTTGCTAATTCAGTTTACCTATAATATAGTGTTAGGTAGACTATAAGCTATTCTTAAAGGAGATTTTTAGAAATGATTAAACTTTTTACACATAATGATTTAGATGGTCTTTCATGTGCTATTCTTGCTTGTTTAGCCTACGGTGTGGACAATGTAAGCTATGAAACATGCAAGTATGAAGATATCAACGAAAAAGTAACTGCTTACATAGAGACAAAGGACTATTTGAACTACGAGAGATGTTTTATAACAGATATTTCACTTAGTAATGAACTAGCTCAGCATATTCATACACTTAACCCACGAGAACTTACAGATGGTGTAACGCTTACTAAGCACTTTAAGTTATTAGACCATCACATCACAGCTATTCACTTAAATGAGTTTAATTGGTGTCATGTCGAAGATACAGACCAAGAAGGCATGAAGTGTAGCGGAACCTCTTTATTCTTTAATTTCCTCAAATCTTGCCAAGTTAATTCGCCTGAGTTACTTACTAAGCCTCTTGTCGTTCAGTATACTGAAAAGGTACGTCGCTATGATACTTGGGACTGGGCAAAGCATGAAGATTTAGAAGCTAAAAGGCTTAATGATTTACTTTATATCTTGGGTAAAGAAAGATTCCTAACTTACTGGATAGACCGATTACAAAACGACCAAGGCGATTTTGGATTTGATGCAACTCAGCTTTTACTTTTAGAGCTTAGACAAAATGAAATCGATAAATATATCGAATCTAGAGAAGAAGAGATCATCACCAAAAACATTTTAGGCTACAAAGCTGGGATTGTCTTTGCTGATAGATTCCAAAGTGAACTTGGCAACAAACTCTCAGAGCTTCATCCTGAGCTAGATTTTATCGCTATGATTAATGTTAACGGTGGTGTATCTTGTAGAACAAGTAAGGAAAACGTCAACTTAGGCGGTGACATTGCCAAAGTATTTGGCGGCGGTGGTCATGCAAAAGCCGCGGGCCTTCCAGTTGCTGATGAGGTAAGAGAATTAGTTATCAATCGTATTTTCAATTTAAACTAACAATATACAAATTCATACAATAAAATGTAAACCCCTGAATCTCTTATGAATTTATTAGAGATTCAGGGGTTTTTAATGCTATTTGATAGACTTTATTTTTAAGTATTACCTACTCATTACGTTTATACTATTATGCTTGTTTCTTTTTACTTATCTTATCAATTACAAAAAGTGTACCCAGTAATAATACAACCGAGCTACCTAGTGTAATCCATACATTTGCTGTAAATCCTGCGATAAGATACCCTACAAAACAACATCCTGCTACAACTAAAGTATATGGAATCTGTGAAGATACGTGATCAATGTGATTACATCCAGCTCCTGTAGAAGAAAGAATTGTTGTATCTGATATGGGTGAACAGTGGTCTCCAAATACCGCGCCAGCAAGTGTTGCTGCAAGTGTTGCTGTAATAAGTTCTGGTGCTACTGCTGCGCAAATCATTGTTACGATTGGAATAAGAATCCCAAATGTTCCCCATGATGTTCCCATAGCAAATGCAAGTCCACCTGCTACAAGGAATACAATCGCTGGTATGATTGCTGGCGGCATATTAGACGCTGCGACTAATCCACCTACAAATTCTCCAGTATTTAAAAGTTCTCTACACACACCGCTAATTGTCCAAGCTAGTGTAAGAATAATAAACGCACCTACCATTGATTTCACACCAATGCCTATAGCATCCATAAACTCTTTGAATGTAATAACTTTACGTGGTACAAAGAGAAGGAATGCTATAATAAGTGCTCCAAATCCTGCTAGTGCAAGGGCACTACCTGCATCCGTTGCTCCAAATCCTTCGGCTATTGTCATGCCACCGTTGAAGTATCCACCTACATAAAGCATAGCAAGGACCGCTAATATAATAAGGGCAACAATAGGAATAATTAAGTCATATACTTTCCCTTTTGAAGAAATTTTCATTTTAGAAAGTTCATCTTCTTCATCTTCAGTAGCTGCCATGCCTTTATGATCTTTACCTTCTCTTGCTGCTTTTTCAAATTTAGCCATTGGACCAAACTCAATATCCGTTACACACAGTACAACAACCATGATTAAAGTTAAAATTGCATAAAGGTTGTAAGGAATAGTCGCCATAAAAGTTTCCATTCCATTAAGAGGTACACCATTTACCTCTAATCCACTCATTTGTGAAATAACTGAAGCTGCCCATGATGAAATAGGTGCTATAATACAGATTGGTGCTGCTGTAGCATCAATGATATAAGCAAGTTTAGCTCTAGAAATCTGATGTTTATCTGCTACGGGTCTCATAACTGTACCAATTGTTAAACAGTTAAAGTAGTCATCTATAAATATAAGGCATCCTAGTAGTGATGTACCAAGTTGTGCTCCTTTTTTTGATTTAATTTTGTTACCTGCCCAATCTCCATAAGCTTTTGAACCACCTGCCATTGTAATAACAGCCACAAGTGCTCCTAAGAATCCTAAGAATAAAATGATTGGTGCATTGGCCCCTAATTTCTCAGCCATTAATGTAAAGGTTACATCTACGGCCTTCACAACGCCTCCCCCTGTGTTAAAAGCATAAATAAGTGTTCCTGATAAAATACCTACAAGCAGTGAGGAAATAACCTCCTTTGTCAGTAGTGCTAATGCGATAGCTATAATTGGTGGTAGTATGGATAACCACCCGATATCAATTGCCTCCATATTTATCTCCCTTCTATCCCTCTTATTTTATTTAAATAACAAAAAAAGCCTTGAGCAGATCACTCAAGACTTTACTTTATTTCCGATTAGTAAGCACCTAAACTCTAGGCCATTACTCTCATTCAACAAATAGGCTTTCGTGATAGCTCCCCACAAATTTAATTTGTGACAGTGTTATATATATTCTATATAACCCCAACGGTATAGTTTTAAAGCATCAACTATACGCTTCGGCGATCTCTCCTTTTTGTTTGCATCAACGCGCTTAACTCCGCAAACATACTCTTAAAAACCGCAACCTCTATCTACTTCTTATTTAATTGTTATCTTACGGATACTATATAACATAAAATTAATTTTGTAAAGTATAAATTTAGAACTTATTATGCTAAAAATCCTAGAACATACTTTTATTTATGTCCTAGGCTTAGTTATCTATTTGTATTGTTCACATATTATTTTCCTTAATTCAATCTTCATTTATTCTTTCAATTGTTTTATACATCAACTCACCTCTTTTCAGTAAGTATTTACCTTTTCCTTTATTACAACACCATATCATGCCTATAATACCTAGCTACTCATATTTTTTACCTACTATATACATCGGTATGAACATAAAGATTATAGGAAAAGGTGCAATCAAAATCCTAAACTTTTCCCATAGTAATGGATTTATAGAAATAATGAACAAATATAGTACTGGTAACAGTGTAAACACACTCATCATTGATATATGTATAGTTTTTACTATGTGTCTCCAATTGCTATTATTAAATGTTAGCCCTATCATATTCATTCTAAATGCACCATGACTATAATAACTTATTTTGTTTTCATCATAATAAGTAGGCAGAGTTTCTTTTGCAAAGAAAGTAAAATATAAACCAAAAATGAACATCAATAATTCTACTGTTAAAAAATTACTATCAATGGTAACCAGTGAATATCCTTTTGCAATATAAAATATCAGTTCCAGGGTAATAACAATCATACTCAGACTAAATATAGTGATTCGGTTCAGTTTTTCTCTACGTTGTAATATAGCTTCATCCTTTGACAAAACAATACTTCTAGACACTAACGAGTCTACTTCATCAATCGTAAATTGTGTATTGCTTTCAATTCGTTTTCCGCTAAGTAATTCTGTTGTTGTTACTTCAAGGATTTTAGATAAAGGGATAAGCAACGAAATATCTGGAAAGCTTAATCCACGCTCCCATTTGCTGACAGCTTTATCGGATAAAAATAATTGCTCGGCAAGCTGTTTTTGTGTCAATCCTTTTTCTTTTCTCAACTCGTTTAAAAATTGTCCAAATTCTTTGTTATTGATTGTTTGCATAAGTCTGCACCTCCTACAGTAAATATAATTCTAAAAGCTAAAACAAACAATCGACTATTCGGAGAATACAGGTGATTTGCAATGTAAACCAACAGTAGATTATATAAATAATCTCCACCCGACAATATCTATTTTACATTTATTTTAGCATTCTAATAAACTTGTGTAAATATTTATAATCTTACTATTCAACTTTTAAAATAGATAATGATTTTGCCGTATGATATGGTCTATGCCTCCTTACTGCAACTTTTCTTGTTTCTAACTACTATTAACTCCTTTTATTCGCTACATTCATTAAATCTAAAAAAGGTTATCACAGCTTTTATTAGATCTATCCCCAGATAGGGTATCTACCTTTAACCCTTTATACTTACCTATTATCTTACTAAGAAATAGACGCATTCAACCTAATAAACTCATCTGCCAAAATCATATGTCCCGTACTACTAATGGGAAGCCATTCTGTAATCCCTTCAATAACCCCAAGGATAATTGCTTTAAAAATTTCTATCCATTCCATTTTATCTTCCTTCTTTCCTATTAGATTTATTTTAAAGCCTCTACTACTTTGTAGCCAGTTGCTTAGGTGATAGCAACCTTACATTTTGGTAAGAAAAAAGAGCCTTACGGCTCCAATAATATATGACCTTAGAAGTCATGACTAAACCTAAATGAAGCTATGCCATTGTCCCTAATACCTATTATTCATTGACTTTAGTAGAACTCATAAGTTTTATTTCATCCTTAAAGACCTTGATGTTAAAGCACCAAGTTTCATCTGGAAACCAGTTCTCAACAAGTACCTTATAAGTATTTTCTTCTGTTTTCTCATATTTTTTCAATTCATTAATAGCAACATCCCAATAACTACTATCATCAAAAATAGATGTGTCTATTAACATAAAGATAAGCTGACTTATATTTTTCATTATAAAAACCCTCCTGAATGATAACTTCCAAACAACATAATAATAGTGATTCCTCTATCTAGTAGACTTTTAACATATGTTTTCTTTTACTACTAACATTATTTTCTCAGTAGATATCTCTAAAAACAAATCTAACGTGCTTAATTCATTTTTACACACACTTAGTATTCTTTCTCTAGCTAATTTTCGTTGATAATAATCATGAGTATATCTATTTCTTAGCTTTACTATATTTTGAAGCTTCCTTGAATCTTGTGAAGATATAAATCCGAATTCAGAAGTTAATTGAATCATCTCCGGACCTGACTTATTCGGAATATAATTATCCGTGCTTACCAAATAGGTTTCACACATATCTATTATAAATTCACAAAATGAATTAAAATATGATTATAATATACCATTTTTCAACTCCTCCAAGTCTTTTAAATTTTTCTCTCTGATAATCTCCAAATTTTCTCTATCTCTCTTAAAACAGGAGTATCCTAATACATAGTCTAAATATTTTTCTTCATCTATAATTATTTTATCTTCACTTATAAGTAATAACTCACTAAATGGATAATTGAATCCATTTACAAAGGTATAATGCATATTATTATGTTTAAAATATCTAGGCAATTCGGATTCTAAGTACTCTTCTATCTCAAATTCTTGTTCCCAATGTAATTCTTCTTTTAGGAGTATTATTATATCAATATCACTATGTTCTTTGTTAAAACGTTTTTCATGATAGCTTCCAAAAACGCCTATTGATATGACTTGTTCTAATCTTTCTTGATCTAGGTTACATGTCCTTAGCATAACGTCTCTCATTATCTTCCCCCCATTTTAATCTTGCCTAAAATATATTATTAGTATATACCAATTGATTTCTTTTATAAACAGCATCCTAGAACATTTTGATGGTACTAAACTTTTTGCTTAATGGTGGCACGTACTTTGGAAATAAACTTCACAATGGTTGAAGAGAGCATCATACCAAAGGCAATAGCCCCCCCTATAGCAATAGTTAGCACACCTTTATTTAAGGCTGCTCCAAAATTAGCTTCAACAAGATAAGTAATGGTGCTATACGCTGTGATACCTGGTACAAGTGGAAAAATCCCTGGTATGTAAAACATAGAAGCTGGTGTTTTAAGTTTTCTAGCCATGAGTTCACTATATATATTGACAACAAAAGCGCCAAAGAAAGAGCCTATTATAGAGCTTCCCACCTCTGCAAAGACAATACTATAAGCAATCCATCCAATAGCTCCCCCAAGACCTGCCCATCCTATCTTTTTTCTATCAATATTAAATAGTATGACAGGAAAGACACTTCCTAAGAAAGCTAATAAAGTCATTTTAATTAACACGTCCATGTTTTACATTCCTTTCAAGTTGACAAATAGTGATGAACCTATCCCTGCACTGACTGCCACAATGACAATAACAGCCTCTGAAAACTTGGATACCCCTGAAATAAAGTCTCCATACAGTACATCTTTAATGCCATTAGTCAGTACAACACCTGGAATAAGAATCATAATCGCTCCTGTAATGACATTATTGGCATTAATTGCCGGAATAAATAGGTGAGCGATAATGCTTGCCCCACCTATGGTTAGCCCTGCTAAGTAAAACTCCAAGAACTGAAAGACGCCAAACTGTGAAATCTTTTCAAATATCATATACGTAATAAAGCATACAACTACTGCGGCAATAGCATCAATTAGTGATCCATTAAAGAAAAGGGTATAAATAAATCCTGTCATACAGGCTGCCATGGTTCTAATCGATAAGCTAAAGTTGGGTGCTTGCTTAATCTCTTTTAGCTTTTGTTTCGCTTCTTCATAAGATACTGGATTTTCTTGAAGTTGTCTTGAAAAAGCATTGATTAATTCTATGCGATATAAGTCTACATGCTTTTGTCCCACGCGTTTCATAGATGTAATCTTATTATCAAAGTCCCCATCTCCTACAGATAGCCACAGTCCATTAGACATCACTAAGCATTCTGCCGTAAACCCATAGGACTGACAAATCTTCATGACTGTCTCTTCTATTCTATAGGTTTCTGCTCCATTTCCTAGCAATATCTCTCCTGCCGTAAGAGCAATATCCGTTACGTTTTCTATCTTCATCTAAATCTCCTTATCCTTCCTTATGCTACCTTATTTATATTTTAGTTCAGAATTTATCATTTGAATTTATTTAAGCTTGGTCTTATTTTGAATATCTTAACTTATTATACTCTATTCTAGTTCTGTGTGTAAGCTATTATCATGGACTTATTTATATTTGTTTTTTCCTTTTTGATGCATAGGCTCCGCTCTCCTATAAAGCTCTCCTCATTCATTGACATACCTTCTAAAAGCCTCTATTATTATTTTAAAGATTCTAATATCACTAGCCTAAATAGGAGGATTATCTCTATGTCATTTGTAGAACTTACATCCCAAGATGTCGCCCAAATACTTAAGTCCCATCATACTTTTTATCATACTTATCAAACGCTCCCTATAGATTTTCGTATCACTCAGTTGAAAAAGCTAAAAGATGCTATCAAGCGATACGAAACCCAAATTCATAATGCCCTGAGAAAAGACTTGGGAAAACATGAATTTGAATCCTATGCTACTGAAACAGGGTTAGTCCTTGGTAGTATTTCTCACACCATTAAGCATCTAAAGAAGTGGAGTAAACCGAAAAAAGTTAGTACACCTATCCATCTCTTTCCTTCTAGAAGTTTTATCATGAATGAACCTTATGGCACGGTCCTGATTATCGGTCCTTACAATTATCCTTTTCAACTACTTATAGAACCGCTTATAGGCGCCATAGCTGCTGGAAATTGTGCAGTGCTTAAGCCATCTGAAAATGTCCCTCATGTAGCCGCTGTCATTACACAGATGCTTACCGCTACCTTTGATACAGCTTATATCCGTTCTGTTTTGGGCGGTGTAGAGACAAATATCTCGCTGACTCATGCTCCTTTTGACTATATTTTCTTTACAGGTAGCGTAGGCGTGGGTAAAAGCGTTATGGCAGCTGCAGCCAAAAATCTAGTGCCTATCACCTTAGAACTTGGAGGCAAAAGCCCTGTTATTATCGATGAAAGCGCCAATATCAAAGTGGCCGCCAAACGTATTATGTGGGGTAAAACACTGAACGCTGGCCAGACCTGCGTTTCTCCAGACTATGTGCTAGTTCATGAGTCTGTAAAAGATGAACTAATAGCCGCGATGAAATTATCACTTAAAGCTTTCTACGGTGAAGATCCTCAAAAAAGTCCTGACTTCGGCCGTATAGTTAATAGCAATCACTTTAACCGTCTCCAAGCTATCCTTACGCAAGATAAGAAAAACATTATTCATGGAGGCCACACTTCCTTAGAAAACCTCTTTATTGAACCTACACTAATAGACGCTTTCTCTTGGGATGCTCCTTGCATGTCTGAAGAGCTCTTTGGACCTATACTTCCTATTATGTCTTATACTCATCTCGAAGATGCACTAACGGCTATTAAACAACGCCCAAAGCCTTTAGCCCTCTATCTTTTTACGCAGAATCAGCAGGTTAAAGAAAAGGTCTTAAAGGAAGTTTCCTTTGGTGGTGGATTTATCAATGATACCATTACCCATTTAGCTAATCCTAAATTACCTTTTGGCGGCGTTGGTCAGTCGGGCATGGGGGCTTATCATGGTGAATATAGTTTCACTACCTTCTCACACCAAAAAAGTATCATGTCCAAAACAACTAAATTTGAGATTCCTTTAATTTTCCCACCTTATACGCCTAGTAAGTTAAAAGCTATTCGTCAGTTTATGAAGTAATCAAAAAGACTTACCACAGCTATAACACCTGTAAAGTGTTTAACGTGGTAAGTCTTCTTACTAATATGTACTTGTTATTTCTAAATACGCTTCCTCTATTGCAACTGCACTATATCTTCCTGGATGCTCTAGTGTGGCTTTGATAAAGATTTTTCCAGCTTTTCTCGTTGCTTGAACAAGTATACCCGTTTGTCCAAGTACAGGTTTTATAGGGTTTGCACCAATAGTTTGATCTCCTATTATTTTTCCTTCTCCGCCTACTTCGAACCTAATAAGCCCTTCTACCCTGATTTGTGTACGCTCTCTTGTTAAATATTTTTTCATATCTTTAAAGATAAAAGGTGGATGAGGAATTGCTATAGGTTCTGGCTTTCTAGCCTCTACTAAAACATCATTATGATAAAGTCTTACTTTGCACTTAATTCTCCCCAATAGCTTGCGATAAATACCATAGGGCCATAATCTGAACCTGTATAGCATGGGTCTACTGGATATTCTTCATGAACGATATCATGTACCCTTTGCTGGAACTGTGCTGGCATATGGCTCTCATTTAAGATAGGCTCCCACAAGATAACACTTGGATGATTTCTATGCCATCTCACCATCTCTCTAATATTTTGTTGAATCTCTAGCCTATGAACTAGGCTATATTGATCCACACACTTTTTCTAAGCAGTTCAAGAATTATACGCAGTTTAAAATCAAAAATCAGCCCCGCTAAGCCTGCCCTTTTATAAGGGCAGCATCTTCGTCAATTTCATAATAGGTTCTATCAAATCCATAGTATCGTGATAACCTTGTTTAATACGTATTTTCTTAGCTTCATAATCTAGATTCAACGTACCTGTTAGTATATTTCCAATCATCTGTCTTGGCACAATTTCTATAATAGATGTGCCTGGATAAAGATCTCTATCTATATATATTTTTGGTTCAAGTGTTACGACAATAATCATATCACATCTTTCCTCATAGACAGGCTTAATCGGGGTATTATCTACAATACCACCATCTACATATTGCGTACCAAGGACTACTGCACAATCGTAGACATGAGGTAAAGACGCCGATGCAATAATCATTTCTTTCCCAAGTTCAGGTGTATAGTCGTTGATTCTAAAATACTTGGCCGTAAGAGATGGTAGTTCCGTGCATGTGACATAGCAGATCTTTTTATTTGCTATAATCCGTTCAAGGTGGAGATACTTATCAATAATCTCTATAGCGCCATCCTTTGATACTGCGCCCTCTACCATCTTTTGAGCCATATATTTTTTGCTAAGCTGAACAACCTTTCCCCCTATAGCTACACCTATACCTTTTTTCATCAGTTCTAATTTGCTAAGAGGAATAAGTTTATCAATGGTTACCTCTTGCCATAGCCTAAACATCTCATCACTATCATCTTGTGCAAAAAGCGCCGCATTAATAGCACCTATAGAAGTACCTGAAAATACTTCTATATGCTCTGCCAATCCTAACTTTTGCAGTGCTGTCCAAACCCCTACTTCATAAGCCCCTTTTCCCCCTCCACCTGATAAAACTAATCCTATTTTCATCTTACCCTCACCCCTTTAATCTATTGGCTAATACTATATTTTTCTCTTTTATATTCTTCTTGTAGGTTACCCCTATAGTTACTTGTCTATGCTAGTTTCTTCTTATTCATCTACTAGATATGCCACAGATTTCTTTAAACTCATATTTTCATACCTACTTTACCAAGCTTTTGGAATCCCCTATGGCCATTGCTCCGCAAATCAGTGAGCAATATGCCATGTATCCGTAACGTATCCTTAAAAAGGTGATCTTTCCTTTTAAATGCACGCTATCACCTTTGATTAAATGAATCTATGAAATGGTTAATATGCTTAGTGCAAATATAATTTGAGCGCTGTAGTAAGACAAAAGATTAATCACCGTCATCCAAGGCTTACTTTTGTTATGAAAATATTTGAAAATGAGCAGAAAGTCCGAGAATACAAAAAGTATAGCTGCTATTTTTATCATCGTACTATCTACTGCCATTGCCTTCATCAACATGATCCCCAAAACAAATGCATAAGGTAATACAAACTTTAAGCAACCCTTAAAATCAAATCCTGGGAACTTACTTAGTACATAAGTCAATCCAACCAGCATAATAGGTACTATCGCATCCCACATGCTCCATCCTACCATTTGGCCAAATAAAACAGCATAAATCACGTGCGCAGCTGCAAAACTAGCTACACCCAACACAAAATTTTTATTTAGGCTATGTATGTTCGAATAGTCAGCCAATCCTAAAAATATATCTCCCATAAAAGAAAATCCTAAACTAACTAAAATACTCTCAATCCCCTCTTATATCCTATTTAACATGTCTCCTAAATATCCCTAAATTAATAATTGTCACTTATCTTCCGAAAGAATATGATAATATAAGTAATATATACATTTATTTTACTATAGGAGGTATTAAATGAAAATCAAATATTTAGGTACAGCAGCTTATGAGGGTATTCCAGGGCTATTTTGTCAATGCGAGCTTTGCCAAAAGGCTACTCAGTTAGGTGGCAAAAATATTCGTAGCCGCTCAGGTATGATAATTAATAACAACATTCTTATGGACTTTTGTCCTGATATGTACTTACATAAATTACGTTTTGGTTTAGATTTGGGACAAATCACGGATATCTTCATTACCCACTCTCATACGGATCATTTTGTACCAGGGGAGCTAATGATTAGCGCAGAGGGCGAATACAGTTACTTCGTAAAGGCTCTTCAAGGCAAAAAAATACGTATCTATGGGAATCCTAGCGTTAAAGCTATGATGGATTCTGCCCTGAAATCTGAGTTTCCAAAGGGTCAGCAAACTATCGAAGTCATTGAGGTAACACCTTTTACGACTATCACTTTAGAAGACATGAAGGTTACTCCTCTTCTAGCTGATCACCAAGCCGGGGAAGACTGTTTGATTTATTTATTAGAACAAAATGGGAATACCCTTTTATATGGTAATGATACAGGCATTTTTCCTGAACTAACCTTTAATTATCTAAAAGGACATTCCCTTGATTTTGTAAGTCTAGACTGTACGGGCGGCGTTTACGGTGGTAAACACTACCATATGGGCTTTATGGCCAACAATGAAGTGAAAGAAACGCTTTCTTCACTAGGATGCCTTCATGTAAAAACTCAAGTTATAGCTACTCATTTCTCACATAATTGTAAAATGCTTCATGAAGAACTTGAAAGTGTTGGAGCTTCCTATGGCATAGGTATTGCCTATGATGGTCTAGAAGTTACTCTTGAATAGCTTGCCATAGACTTCCCTCTTGATTCACAATAGAGTTAATCTCTGTAAACGGTATTCTAAAGGTAATGATACCAGAAGAATAAGGACCTATCTCATAAGGTGGATAATAGATATAGAGCGCCTCATTGTCTACATAGAAAGGCTGATTCTCTCCAATTTCCACTTTTGTATCTGAAAATAAAGTGTCACTGATAGGTTCCTTCTTAGCCATTTCTTGTAATAAGGTATTAAGTTCTCCTTTCCAATCCTTTTGAGTGTTAAATAGATCTTCTAGCTTATAGATTTCACCAGTTGCCAAGTTAATCACTGGAGTCTTGATCGTTGGCATGGGATGGGCCGCCCCAAAAGGATAAGTGGAACTTAGTATTTTCAGAACCAATAGATTTTCCTTATAATAAGTTACCTCAAAATCACTATAGTACGTAGAATCTGCAACCTCTTTGGCATGGATTAGCTCACTTTGACTCCATGCATTTAGCTGCTCATTCATCTTTTTCTGGGCTTCCCTCTTTTTCATGCCTTGTATCTGTGGGATATAGGCTAAATAGTTTCTATTAGGCTTTTCCTTTTGGATTTGAATGCTATAGTCTTTTCCTAGTTTAATTAGGCTATTGGTTTCATAAATCACTTTGCCTTCTGGTCTAAAGTAAGATGTTTCATAATCTACATTTGCCGCAATCACATTATCTTCTTTAACAAGTGTTCCTGTACCTGCTACTGTAGGAAGGTTACTCACTTTATTCCCTTGTAAATCAATAAAGTAGGTATTTGTGTCATCATAGGCAGATGCCATGCCACCCTCATATGCCGATACCCCATAATATATAAAGTCTGTAAGTCTATTACCTTTTATATCTCCTATGGCATACATGCTTCCGATATAAGGTTCTTCTGTGCTTATTGCCTTACCAAGAGCTACACGTTCTTCTCCTAAATATAAAATATCATTGTACGTATTCGGATAGATGTATGTGCCTTCTTCATCTATTAGTCCCATTTTTTCTTTATAGTCTGTTGATGTATTCACAATAGCCACGTGTTCTTTAAATGGGCTAGCACTTTGATACATAGGAGCTATCACTACTTGCCCCTTATCATCTATATAACCAAGTAACCCACCAATGCTTGTGCCAAACACTATTCTATTATCACTATAGCCATAGACTATGGGCACATCAACAGTCTCAAGGACTTTTCCAGTTTTATCTATAAAGTGATACTTTTCATCCATACCTTGTACCAAAGCTTTTTCATCTTGAAAAGCATTAGCTACTTTATATATAGGAGGAATCATCTCTTCACTTTTTTCATTAAGATAACCATAGAGCATCGTACCATCTTTTTGCCCCACACCTATAATGGCTGCCCCATCCTGATAGTTATCTACATAGGTATAAAAAGACTTTGTCAACATCTTACCTTTTGTATCTATAATCCCCATGCCCTGCTCTGCTACTACAACAGCTTTTCCATCCTCAAAAAGGGAAATACTTTGATAAGTTGGAGCTAGTATCTGCTTACCTTGCTTATTGACTAAACCATACAGATTATCCTTAACAACGCTCCCGACCTCATCTGAAAAAGGATAAGTCCTCTCATATTCAGGCTTTACAATCCACTTGCCTTTTTCATTGATATAACCATACCTATTGCCTTGGCTACTTCTTTCCATGGCTGGAAATAACATCCCTATGTCCCTTCCATACATATTTATCTGTAAGAGTCCACTTAATAGGGCTATACACATCATGAATGATAAATACTTACCCATTTTTAGTTTTTTCATCATCACTTCTCCTTTTTCCCTTATTATTTCCAGTCTTTAGTCTATTCATACCCTTAAATTCTCCCCATAATTAGGCTACTTCCCCTTAATATCTTGTCAAACAAACCAGAATTTAGGCTTTGAGCATTGAATCTATCCTATCAAGAGCCCTAAAATATGGTATACTAATAGGGAATAATTATTTTAATTTAATGAAAAGGATGTCATTATGGAAAACATAAAATTAACTGAATATAGTCATGGTGCTGGCTGTGGCTGTAAAATCTCACCAGCTGTATTAGAAACAATATTAGATACATCTATGGATATTATTGCTTATCCAAACTTATTAGTAGGTAATAGTAGTAAAGATGATGCTGCTGCTTTTGACCTTGGTAATGGAACTTCTGTGCTTAGTACAACAGACTTCTTTATGCCAATCGTGGATGATCCTTTTACTTTTGGTAAAATCGCTGCAACCAATGCCCTTAGCGATATTTATGCAATGGGTGGTAAACCACTGATGGCAATCTCCATCTTAGGCTGGCCAATTAAAGCACTTCCTCCCGAAGTTGCTAGAGCTGTTATTGATGGTGGCCGTTCTGTATGTGACGATGCAGGTATCCCTCTTGCAGGCGGGCACTCTATTGATTCTCCTGAGCCAATCTTCGGTCTTGCTGTAACAGGCCTTGTAGAAAATGAAAGATTAAAACAAAATAATAAAGCAGAAGAAGGCTGTGAAATATTCCTAACTAAACCGCTAGGTATTGGTATTTTATCCACTGCTCAAAAAAGAAAGAAAATAGAACCAGGTCATATTGAGCCAGCTATTGAAGCCATGTGTACACTTAATAAAATCGGTGGTGAAATCTCAGCTCTAGAAGGTGTCGTTGCCTTAACAGATATTACTGGATTTGGCTTACTGGGCCACCTTGGTGAAATCTGTGAAGGTAGTGGTATCTCAGCCGTTGTTAACTATGATAAAGTGCCTCTTCTTCCAAATACAAAGAAATATCTTGAAATGGACTGCGTATCTGGCGGTACACGTAACAACTTTAGTAGCTATGGTCATACCATTACAGACATGAGCGATGAACAAAAATTCATCTTATGCGATGCCCAAACTTCTGGTGGATTACTTGCTATTGTAAAAAAAGAAAGTGTTATAGATTTCTTAGCAATTACTGCTGCTGCTGGTTTAGCTCTTGAATCTATTGGCCAAACTTGTAAACGTGAAGATAAACTTATTAGAGTTATATAAAGGATGTGTCTCCCTATGAATTTACCGACAACTAGTGACTTTTCAAAAATTGTACTTGAGGATATTCCCTTAATAGATGTACGTGCACCTATTGAGTTTCATAAAGGTGCTTTTATAGGCGCTGTCAATCTGCCTATCATGAATGATGAAGAAAGACACCTAGTAGGTACTTGCTATAAAGAACAAGGTAATGAAGAAGCTACTAAACTTGGTCACAAGTTAGTATCAGGTGATGTGAGAGACTCTCGTATCACAGCTTGGACTACTCACATTGCCAAGTATCCGGATGCTATGATTTATTGTTTTAGAGGTGGGTCACGTTCTGGCATTAGCCAGAAATGGATTACAGAAGCTACTGGCAAAGAAATCACCAAGCTTGAAGGCGGCTATAAAGCTTTTCGTAATTACCTTTTAGATGAGCTCGCACCCGAATCCCTTACAAGTACCCCTATCATATTAGGCGGCTATACAGGTTCTGGCAAAACCATTCTTCTTAAGCAATTAGATAATGCTATTGACTTAGAAGGCATCGCACATCACCGAGGCTCCTCATTTGGTGGCCATGTTATGCCGCAACCAGCTCAGATAGACTTTGAAAACAACCTTGCCTACGCTCTTATCAAGCACAAAGCAAAAGGTTATACTCATATGATTTTAGAAGATGAAGGCCGTAACGTAGGCATCAACTTTATTCCAAAACCTTTAGCTGCGCATTTTAGCACTGGTAATCTAGTTGTGCTAGAAGCGTCTCTTGAAGAACGCGTTCAAATTACATTAGATGAATATGTTATTCAGTCTCAAGCTGAATACATACAACATGCTGGCAGTGAATCCCTTGGACTTCAGGAGTGGTTTAACTACATTAGTCATAGTATGAACAAAGTCAAAAAAAGATTAGGTGGCGACCGCTTCAAACGTGTCATAGATATGTTTGAGCAAGCCTATCAGTCTCAGTTAGCTATTGGAAGCTATAAGCCTCATGAAGGATGGATTGAACTTTTCTTATCAGATTATTATGATCCTATGTATGAGTATCAATTAGCTAACACAACCAAAAAAATTGTATTCCGTGGGAATGCCCCTGAGGTTTTAGCTTACTTAAAATCACTTAGATAATTTTAACAAGTAAAGAGGCTACTGGATTTCATCATTCCAGTAGCCTCTTTACTTGTTAATTTCAAGGTATTAGCTTTACACTTATACCGTAATCACCTTATCATATGCCATCATAATAGAAACAATCTCAACCATATCTGTTCTACGTCCTACTTTGATATCCTGTCCTAAATCATAATGATCAATACAAGTCCCACAAGCTACAAGTTCAACTCCTTGCTCGTATAAACCATGAAGGACATCTAACACTACTGACCCTTGCGCTATTAGTTTTACCCCCGAGTTGTAAAATATAATCATATCCGGCTTATCTAAACTTGCCCAAATCTTTCTTAGGAAAGCTCCCATAAGTTGGTTTCCTAATGCATCGTCACCTTTTCCTAATGCTTCATTATTAATAATAATTGCTGTCTTCATAAAAAACCAAGCTCCTCTTCATTTGTATAATATGCTTTTATTATAGCATGTTTTTTGCCTTTGTTGCCTCATTAGTTACTACCTAGCACAGGCCGTTAAACTGTTTGATTTGTAGCAAAATATAAATTTATTATTTTCATAGTTTTTAGGATTTCTTCCTATTAAAAAATGATTTTTTCTCGGAAGTTGCTACAACAGGAGCCGTAGGCGGATCAGAAATATAAGTTCCACACCACTTACACTTTTTGGAACCAAGAGGCAATAACTCTTTGCATCCTGGGCACGCAAATTCATTCATTGTAGGTAAAGTTTTCTTTGACATATTATATCCCATCCTCTAAAAAAAATTATACTACAATTTATAATATGTCAGAGATGTGATAGATATTATTATTTCTTTCAGCTGATGAAGTAGCTAAAACTTATTTACATATTTTTTTCAATTCATTCAGATTATAACTATAATATAAAATCACATCAAGCATGACTGGTGAACTGGCAAAATACTACTAATAAAACAACAACTGAAAATGAAATGAAAGATTGTATTTTATGCCTATCTTTATTTTGCTTTTTCATTTTTAAAGGTATGCAGCCAGTCTGACTTTAAGTAATAAATTAGGAAAATGATAGAACTTAGTGACCAGGTCAATGGATAGGCCCAGAATATCACTTGTATATCCGGTATAAAATGGGTTGCCACAGTTACATAGACTACCCGAATAAGACACCAGCACACAAGCATCACGAGCATTGGTATAATAGACTTGCCAGCACCTCTTAAAATCCCCGCAATGCAATGGGAAAAGGCCAGCAAGAAAAAAAATAGCGCTATAGTTCTTGCTTGAAGTGTCCCATAAGCAATAACCTCTGGATCATTGTTAAATAGCGCAATCAAAGTTGGCGCCGTTAGGAAGAAAATAATCCCCACCACTTCTGCAATAATCGTGGATACCGCAATGCCAAAATAAGTTCCCTTTTTGGCCCTTTCATATTCACCAGCCCCAAGGTTTTGCCCGATAAATACAGTCATTGACATAGCAAAACTTGTAATAGGAATAAAAACGAATCCTTCTATTTTAGAATAAGCCCCACATCCTGCAACAGCAGTGGCATCAAAAGAATTGATATTAGATTGCACCACAATATTAGCTAGTGCAATAACAGAATTTTGAACACCTGATGGTATCCCAAATTGCAAAATTTTTTTCAACATATCTTTGTGTAAGGCTATCTTTTGTAAGCTCACTTTGTAAATATCAGTTGTCTTAATCAAATGTCTGAATGCAAGTATGGCACTTACAGCTTGAGCAATAACTGTTGCCAGTGCTGCGCCCCCTATGCCCATATTCAGCCCAACTACAAATAACAAGTCTAAAACCACGTTGATTACAGATGAAATCAGTAAAAAATAAAGGGGACGTTTGCTATCTCCTACAGCTTGGAATATGCCACTTGCCGTATTATACATAACAACTGTTAATATCCCACCAAAATAAATTCTTACATACATCACCGCATTTAGAAAGACTGACTCTGGCGTTCCCATCAGTCGTAAAATCCAAGGCGATAGGATTGTACCTAGAAGTGTTAATACTATACTAGCTATCAGACCAAACCAAACTGTGGTATGAATAGCCTTCTCCACTTTTTCTGTATCCCCTGCACCAAAATAGCGGGAAATAACTACACCTGCCCCTGCAAAGATACCCCCAACTAGCCCTACTAATAAAAAGATTAGTGAGCCTGTTGAACTGATTGCAGCAAGTGCTTCTTTCCCTAAAAAATTACCTACAATAAGCGAATCCACAACATTATATAACTGTTGAAATAAGTTCCCCCAGAAAATAGGTAAAGCAAATCTAATAATTTTTTGATAGATAGATCCCTCTGTCATTAATGTTACATTTGTTTTCATGGATTAATTTCTCTCACTTTCAAAGCAATTCAACTTCATATCATTTATTAATTATAGTCTAAATATTTATTTTTACAAGTATATAGATGTCAAACAAAAAACCACATCTCGTTGCATACCGAGATGTGGTCTTTTGTTTGCTTATTATTTATTTGCCTTTTATTTTTCAAAGAAAAACTTTTCAGGGTCTTCTATATTAAATATCTGAGTCAGTAACATCATCTCTTGATAAGTCCAATCTGTTGTACCTTTTAATTTTCTTGTAAGGGTTTGTTTACTTACCCCTAGCCTTACGGCTAGTTCTCCAAACACTACGTAGTACTCTGACATGAGTTTATTTATTTTTTCTTCCATTTGTCTAGTTCCTTTCTAGTTGCCTTCTATCCCCTTTACCCTTACATCTTATTCTATTGCAAACAAGTCCAAGATAGCTTCCTTGCTCAGACGGTTGATAAAGGTCTGCTCTGTAGAAAGGATATTTTCCGTTAGATCTTGTTTTTGATCTTGCATAGCTTTTATCTTTTCTTCTATAGTGCCTCTAGTAATTAGTTTGAATACTTGTACATTATTCATCTGCCCTATGCGGTAAGCTCTATCTGTTGCTTGATTCTCTGCTGAGGCATTCCACCATGGGTCATAATGGATAACTACATCTGCACTAGTTAGGTTAAGTCCTACGCCGCCTGCCTTTAGGGAAATAAGAAATACTTGGGTATCTCCTGTATTAAATGTTTCTACTAGCTCTCTACGTTTTTCAGCTTTAACGTCCCCTTTAAGCAAACTGTAGCTAATGCCTTCTGCTTTTAAGCCTTGGGCGATGACGGCTAACATACTCGTAAATTGAGAGAATAAGAGTATTTTATGCCCTGACTCTGTCGTATTGCGTACAAGTTCTAAACAAGTTTCAAGTTTAGCGCTTTCTCCTGTGTAGTTCTCTAGAAATAAAGAAGGATGACAGCAAATCTGTCTTAGTCTTGTCAGACACGCTAGCATCTTGATATGACTTTTTTCAATGCCTTCTGCTTCAATCTGTTCCATTAATTCCTCACGTGCTTTAGCTACATAGGCCACATACACTCTGTACTGCTCCTCTGATAGCTCTGAATACACTACGCTTTCTGTCTTGTCTGGCAGTTCTTCTATCACTTCTTTTTTTAGTCTTCTAAGGATAAAAGGTGAGATCATCTTTTTAAGACGTTTCATTACCTCTTCATCTTGGTCCTTGATGATAGGCGCTTCGATTTTCTTCCTAAACTGTGTTTCCCCCAGTAAGTAACCTGGCATAACAAAATCAAAGATACTCCAAAGTTCAGACAAACTATTTTCTATAGGGGTTCCTGTCAGTGCCATACGCCTTTGACTCTTTATTTCTTTTACTGCTTTCGCATTTTGTGTTTGACTATTTTTGATGTATTGCGCTTCATCTATAATACAATAATTAAAAGTATAGTCACTATATTTTTCAGAGTCTCTTTTAAGTGAATCATAAGATGTGACGACCACATCATAATCTGTTAATACTTTGATTTTCTCTTCTCTTTGACTTTGACTACCTTGTATCAGTAAAATCTTCATGTGTGGGGCAAACTTTTGGAACTCATTTTCCCAGTTAAATACAAGGGAGGTTGGGCAAACGATGAGTGAAGCTTGTTTAGCCATCTCACTGCTTAATACTGTAATCATTTGCAAGCTCTTACCAAGTCCCATATCATCAGCTAATATGCCTCCAAACCCATAGCTTCCTAATGTCTTCATCCACTTGTACCCTGTCACCTGATACTCTCTGAGTATACCTTGTAAGGCAGTTGGCACACTAAAGGCTACATCTTCTATTTCTTCAAAGTCTTGTATCAGTGATTTGAATCCACTATCCCGTGTAGGTTTGATATGTTTTTCTTCTTTAAGTAGTTTATCTAGGTAGAGCGCTCTATACTTAGGAATCAAGAGCTCTTCCTTAACTATTTCTTGTTCTGTAAGGTTTAGGCCTTCTACTACGCTGTCTAATTGCTCAAGTCCTTCTCCTGTTAAGTCTACGAATTCTCCATTTTTAAGTCTAAAATATTTTTTCCTAGATCTATAAGCATCCAAGATACGACCTAACTCTTCTCTAGGAATGCCTATACAATTTAGGTCAATGCCTAGCCAATCTCCTTCTAGACGAATTCCTAGAGAAACCGACTTTACTTGGCGTACTCTAGCTTGTTTAAGCTTGTCGCTGATATAGACCTCGGCCCATTTCATGATAGGTTCTATCGCTTCTCTAATAAAGTTATAGACCATCACTTCCTTGTCTAGCAAGTAAGTTCCATCGCTTCCTTTATTAAATCCATACTCCCATAAGGCATTTTCAATAGCGTACTCTTTGTACTCATCCCTTATCTGGCTTGGCGCCTGCTCCTCATTGGCTGGATTAAAGACTTCTTCACCATATTGGTAAATCACCTTAGCTGTGAGACTAGACTTCTTGGGTAAATCTAAATAGATTTTCATCTCTAGCTCAGGAGGTATATAAGCTTCTAGACTCTCCTCACTTAGATTCATCTCCACTTGCTGATGAATACTTGGCAAAATCAATCGGCTAACCTTTCTCATATCTTCTGGGCCAAAAGAAAGCATATGTGACTCTTGCTTTATAATAGCCTGCATTAAAGGCCATACACGTGCTTTGAAGCTCTCGTCTACCGCATAGAAGCTATCTTCATATAAAATATAGTCTCCCTCATAAAAGGCAACTATTTTGTTTACTTCTTTATTTTTTATACTCATAATAAATTTTTCTTCATTTTCTTCTACTACGAATTGGATGTCAAACGGTTCATCCTTCCACATAATAGCCTGAACTTCTTTATTCAGCGGGTGGTAACACTGCCATGTTTCTCCTTTGCATACCTTAAATATTCCCCCAAGTTCGGTAGATGTTAAAGAAGCACTTTCGCCGCCATCTTGTAAGCCCTGTTCTGAGTGTTTTAAATGACTCACGCTCTTGGCTAGTTCTCTAGATTTCGTTTGAAATGAGGAAAGACCATGTCTAAACACATTACTTCGGCCATAAGTCCTTAGCCTATTATCCTGTATATCTTGGCTAAGCTGATAAATATTTTCTACAGGGTAAAGTTTATCAGCACCTATGCTCAGCTGCATAGAGACTACACCCTCTTGTGAAAAGCTAAAGTTAGGTACTAGCTTAAGGCTTGGATGTTCTTCTTGCAGGACTACTTTATGCACGCTTTGTCCAACATTTTTGTATTGGCACAGTAAGCTCTCAAGGACCAAATTTCCAGAATGTTGCGTGTCTTGTGAGCTTGGAGACTCTACACCAGCTAACGGCTCTCTTCTCGCACTGTACTCTATCAAGGTTGCTATCCCATGTTTACAGACCCCGGGATAAGCCTTTGACTGGGCACATGTACACTTAAACTCTACTAGTTTGTCAGAAGAAGTTGTAAGCCTCATCTCTACTTTGTTAGTCAGTTCATCTTGTACATAGGCTGTGAGAGCTAATTCCCCTTGATGTTTTAAAGTCTTTATCCCCTTGACATAACCTTTTCTAAAGTAATCATTTCCTTTGCGGAATACTGTCCCATTGGTAGCTAGTTTTCTTAGTATACTTTCTTGTATCATGGCTTTTCTTTCTCCCACTATTGAATTTCACAAAAATAACTTTGTCTTTCTAATTCTTTCTTCACTTTTTGCGCTGCATCTGCTTTTATCTCTATAGTTGGTTCAAGACTTTTAACCATATGTTTAGCAATCCCATTAATACTTAGTAACTCCTGGGTTAGCTGCGGATCATCACATTCAATAAGCGTCACTTGTCTAATACGAATTTTCTTCTGATCCTTTTTCCACTGTTCAAAGACCTCCTTTAAAAGGGGAGAGAGTGGCTGCGTAGATTCTTTCTCCAAATATCTAAAGATGTCATCTAGACTTATGCCCTCTCCTTGCGCTTTAATAGCCATCTGAAAGTTTATAGCATAGCAAGTAGCATTCTCTTTTTCTATACGTTCACCTATCCTATCAAAGAAGATTTCATGTTGGTAACGCTTAATACTCTGAGAAATAACAATACACAGGCTTTCATCCACCCATAGCGCATTGGTAACTTGTCCTTTAAGACTTGGGTCCTCATAGGCTAAACGAACTCCTAGTATATAGGCGCCTAGCTTAGTTAGTTTAAAATACTTCGCAACGACAATTTGTTCCTCTTTCATATCAAACTCTCGCTCTACCTCGTCATCTTCTAAGGCTACATCCACGATTCCTAAAGGATGTAAGTATTCTATAAGCATCACATCCATAGTTCTTCGTTCTAACTGCTCCCAAATAGGCTCATACATCACAGGATACCCATTGGTTCTTGGTATGACAGCTACATGGGCTATATGCTCTCTCAAAAACAACCTATTATTTTGAAATAAATCTTCTGATAATACTTCTACATCTATCCACTGATCGATAGGTGCTTTGGCTATGAATTTCATTACTTCTGCTCGAACAAGCTCCATATGCGTTGGATAGCCTAAATCAAACTTACGCTCTTTGATACGCTCAGATTCCTGCATATAATTGCTGTATAGATAGGCATTATATAACCTCTTTATTTTCTTCGTGAAACATTCTGACAAAAATTCATTTGTATCAGTCCCAAGTACCACACTTGTTCCTTCTATATCAATGACATCAGCGTCTAAAAGCATCTGGTATAAGCCATAGACACGCATGCTATCTTGCCCTCTCTTAATCGTATCCATGCCATAAAACTGGGTTTCGTACTCTTGATGCACCAGATAGTCATTTATCCTTTTCAGAGAGGCCTTCGTTAGTTCCTTATTGGACTGGGTAACTTTTAGCTTTCCTGTTCCTACTAATCTCACAAAGCTAACCAAGTCCTTTTCCAGCTCATCACTCATCTTAAATAGGCTTAGGCCTTCTAAATCCCTTGAACTGACCTTAACCTCGGTGAATCTATAATGGGGTTCTTTCCTATACTCCTTTAATATTTCCGAAATATATTCTGGGATCACACCGTCAATAAAAAATAATGCAACTTTAGACTCCTTATTGAAATAACCACTTTTGGTATTATACTGGTCATAATAAGTTACTTTTACTTTTTGCCTTTTATATCGCTTAGCTAAACGTGCTAAATTCTCCTGATTCATATAGCCTTTGTTGACGATTATATCTTGTACAAATTCCTGATCAAATTCTGGTAGTTCTTCCCATATCAGCCTAATATTTGCCGGATTGGCTAGATAAGCATTTAGCACTTTGACCAACTCTGATTTTGTAGGTCTTGTTATCTTGAAACCTGCTAACTCTGCTAAATCCACCAGTGAAAATCTAAATATATTTCCCGTGAACTCTTTTAGTGGGAGACTATTTAAGTAACTTGTAAGCATCATTTGTATCCTTCCTACTTCATTTCTTTATTATGTTTATTATAGCCTATTGAAACAGGTTTTAAAAGTCTCTAAACTCATTTTGCTTATCTCATTTAATCTTGAATGCTTGTCATTTATACTAAAAGAGCCTTGCTACTCGCAAGACCCTTCATTTTATTCTGCTCTTATTCGTTTATTTTTTTAATCATTTCTTCAACTATTTCTTAGTTATATCCACCCAGATTGGGCTAGACCATGCC
>JAVVPO010000012.1:0-5620 GCA_036655715.1 Cellulosilyticaceae bacterium
AAACAAAAGAAAATCTAACCAATATTATAAAAAGCATGACAAAATATTCATGGCTTTTTGCCAAAAATTCTGAAAGGAATTTCACGAGAAAACGTAAGCTAGACTTTGAAACGATTATGTTGTTACTACTATCTATGGATGGCAACAGCCTATCAAAAGAATTACTTGAATATAGTGAGTATTCTCCTGAAACGGCAACCTTTTGCACCTAAATGCAAGGTACGACATAAAAAACAAACTCTACGTTGATGCCATTCTTCAACCAGGCAGAAAAGAAAATGAAAATAGAGCTTTAACAGATATGATTGATCGTTCAAAAATCAAGAAAAAAGTGATTATTATGGCTGATAGAGGTTACGAGGCTTATAATGCTTTTGCTCACACAGAAGAAAAGGGAGCGTTCGATGAAGAAGTCAACATCATTGTGACTAGAAAACAGACCAAATCTGTAAAAGAGAAACCTGAGCTTTATAAGTTTGTGTCAAAGAAAGGTACTTTTGATTTTGTGGATTTGCATAAAAATATGTTTTATCCTATGACCTTTAGAGTTGTTCGATTTAAAATCACTGAAGACACCTACCAAACACTTATAACAAATCTTTCACCGGAGGAATTTTCTCTACAAGAATTAAAAGAACTTTATCACATGAGATGGGGGATTGAAACTTCTTTTAGAGAGCTTAAATATGGGATAGGACTAACAAATTTCCACGTAAAAAAAATGGTATACATTATCCGAGAAGTATTTGCAAGACTTGTGATGTATAACTTTTGCCTTACAGTTGCACTGAGTGTAACCATAAAGACAAAAGCCCCTAAACATCTTTATCAAGTCAATTTCACCATAGCTATACAGCTATGCAAAAAATTCATGGCTAGTTTTTGAAAGGATGTTACTTAACTTAATGACATTGGCAAATTTGCTCAATCCTTTACAATACTATCTAAGAAAAGTTGGAATATAAATTGTATCTTCCTCTATTAATCTAAAATAAATAAAGTAGGGTAGCATTAAAAGTAGGAATAAATGAATAAAAAAATTGTAAAATTAGAATATATATAATTTTTAATTATTTACTATAGTCTACGCATTTGATATAATTAGAAATAAAAGGTAAAAAAAGGAAAATGATTAAGGTGGAGAATAGGGGTGAATAAGATGGATAGGAAAAGGATAGGGGAGAACCTAGTAGAAAAAATAGATTTAATTAGATATCCCATTGATCCTCATATAGTTACTAAAGTATCAGAACAGGTAGCTAGAAAATATACACTTGTTCCAATTGAGGTTGTAGAAGACAAAATTAAAATAGCAATGATAGATATAGATAATATAGTGGCAATAAACGATGTAAAAGTAATGACTAAAATGAATGTTTGCCCGGTACAAGCTGATAGTCACGATATTCTGAGTGTGATTAATCAAGTATTTAGTTCCTCTAGAGCCAAGCATATTGCTAAAGAAGTAGAAAAACAAATACAAATAGAATATCCTACTAGGGCATTAGAACTAGAGGCACTGGAGAAGATAGCTGAAAAGGAAAATTACTTACAATTAACCCAAAGTATCATAGAAGAAGGCATAGCTATGGGGGCATCAGATATTCATATTGAGCCTTTAGAAAGACAAATTAAGGTGAGATATCGTATAGATGGTAGGTTACAAGAACGGCAGTTTTTAAGAAAGGAGATGTTAAACGCTGTTATAACGTGTATAAAAATTATGGCTAATCTAGATATTGCAGAGAAAAGAATACCTCAGGATGGACGTGTGACAAAGGCGCTTGGTAAGGAAGAAGTCGATTTAAGGATAAGTATTTTGCCGACACTATTTGGTGAAAAAGCAATGATAAGAATCATTTATAGGATGGGAATGAAATTAACGACCCAGAACCTTGGGTTTCATCCAAGTGACCTCAGCAAGTTTAGGAGATTACTGAGATACTCCTATGGGCTTATTCTGATTACTGGGCCAACGGGAAGTGGTAAGTCAACAACTCTAGCGACTATGTTAAGGGAGTTAAATAAACCTCATAGTAATATTATAACAGTAGAAGACCCTGTAGAAACTATTATAGAAGGGGTTAACCAAGTGGTAGTCAACAATAAAGCAGGATTAACTTTTGCTAATATATTAAGATCTATTCTACGGCAAGACCCCGATGTGCTCATGATAGGGGAGATAAGAGATCAGGAAACGGCTAAGATAGCCATACGATCAGCTATAACAGGACATCTTGTCCTGAGCACTTTGCACACCAATGATGCAACAAGTTCCATTGCAAGGCTAAGGGATATGGAAGTAGAGCCCTTTATGGTAGGCACAGCTGTGAAGGGCGTTATTGCTCAAAGATTAGTGAGAAAGATATGTGAGCATTGTAAAGAAAGTTATCAGGTGAGTAAACAGGAGCAGCAGTTATATGGCATAAAAGAGGGAACAAAGGTCTATAAGGGAAAAGGCTGTAAGATATGTCATGGAACAGGGTATAAAGGAAGAAAAGCCATTCATGAAATATGTATAGTAGATAACTATTTGAGGGATCAGATATCAAGTGGACAGATAACTTCTGAACAGATTAGACAAGCAGCTATAAAAAAGGGGATGAGAACACTTTGGCAAAACGTGTGTGAGGATGTACTACTAGGTGTTACAACGATGGAAGAGATGATGAAGATTGCTTATGAATCTTAAGAAAAGAGGGAAGTAATGGATAGAGATGAGATGCTTAAACTAATTGATAAATATAAGGCTTCAGATTTGCATATAACAGTGGGTTCGCCTCCTGTTATGAGAATCAATGGCAAGATAGTACGAATGGGAGATAAACTACTTACATCAGAAGATACAGCCATGATGATACAGTCACTCCTTACAAATAGTGCATTGAAAGAAAGATTAGAACAAGAGGGAGAAGTAGATTTTGCTTTTTCAAAATCTAATCTTGGAAGGTATAGAGTGAATGTTTTTAAACAAAGAAATACTTATGCGGCAGCGATTCGTGTGTTGCCCATAGACGTACCCACAATGGAAGAACTTCATTTGCCAACGCAGATATTAGAAGGGCTTGCAGACAACAAGAAAGGGCTAGTGCTAGTGACAGGACCTACAGAAAGTGGGAAGACAACCACTTTAGCAGCTATGATAGATCATATTAATTGTAATAAAGCATACCATATTTTGACCTTAGAAGACCCTATAGAATATAGGCATAAACATAAAAATAGTATTATCAATCAAAGGGAAATAGGTGTAGATGCTAAGAGTTATCATACAGGACTTAGAGCGGCACTTAGACAAAATCCAGATATCATCCTTATTGGGGAAATGAGAGATGCCCAGACCATTGCCACAGCTATAACAGCTGCAGAAACAGGGCATTTGGTACTAAGTTCATTACATACGATGGGCGCGGTAGAAACCATTGATAGGATACTCGATGTATTTCCGGGAGATCAGCAAAATCAAGTCAGGGCCCAGCTGTCAAAGATTCTTAAAGGAGTCATTTCTCAGCAGCTTATACCAAGTAAGGACAAAAAAGAAAGATGCTTAGCTATGGAGATTATGATGAATACACCAGCTATTTCTAATCTTATACGAGAGGGCAAGATGCATCAAATCTATTCACAAATTCAGATGGGAAATAAATTTGGGATGCAAACGATGAATCAGGCATTAGCTGAATTGTGTCATTTAGGAAAAATAGACCTTCAAACGGCTAAAGCTTATAGTGAAAATCCTGATGAGTTACAAGAGATACAAGGAGCTAAGAAATAGGTAAAGAAATAGATAAAAAAATATGAGGAGGGGGGAAGCATGAACCAATATATTTATAAAGCAAGGGACATAAGGAGTAATAAGATTCTAAAAGGTGAAGGAGCTTATAATAATGCCTATGAACTTAAACAGCATCTAGCAAGTATGGACCTTGTTCCTCTGAAAGTGGAAACAAAAACCTTTCTAAATACAGAAATAAGTAGTTTTGCTATTTTTCAAAAAAAGATAAAGCTAGAGGACATAGCCTTATTTTGTAGACAGTTTGCCACAATGATTGAGTCTGGAATAAGTGTAGGAAGATCTCTTGACTTAGCGAGAAAAGAATGTCAAAACCCTGCACTAAAAAGACATTTAAAAGAAGTACATGAGAAGATAAAAAAGGGGAAAAGATTATCAGAAGCCATGGGAGAAATAACGATATTTCCTTTTTTATTAGTAAGAATGATTGAGATAGGAGAGGTATCAGGTCATCTAGAGAATATATTAAATCAGTTAGCCAACTATTTTGAGAATCAGCTAGAAATGAGGAAGAAAGTAAAAAAGGCACTTTTGTATCCAATGATTGTATGTATCGTACTATGTGTGGTATTCCCTATCATGATGGTGCAGGTGATTCCAGCCTTTGTGGAGATGTTTAGAGAGTTAGAAGTGGCGTTGCCACTTGAGACAAAAATAATTATTGGAATAAGTGATTGGTTTGTAAAAAATTGGGAAATAATATTGATAATAAATGCTAGTCTAACCTTATCATTTATACAATTTAGAAAAAATCATGTAGGAAAAAAGTATTATGATGCTTTAACTATTTTGCTACCTTTGATAGGGAAGATAAAGAAGCAGCTATTAACCATTAGATTTTGTGAAAGTATGGCATTACTACTTGGGACAGGCACACCCATCTTGCAAGCATTAGAAAATACGAAGATGATGATGAATAATAGCATGGCAGAAGAAGAATTAGACCGGATAAAAGAAGCTATTAAAAAGGGATATAGTTTAAGAGAAGCATTACAAACAAGTCGTATCTATCCTGAGATGATGATTAATATGATCAGTATAGGGGAAGAGACTGGGGAAATCGATAAGATGCTTATCAAGGTAGGAGAATATTTTAGCACACAAACCAAAGGGACTATAGACTATATAACAGTTGTGATAGAGCCTGCACTTATTATACTTATAGGCTTATTTATAGGACTTATGATGTTTGCTATTACTACACCTACATTCACACTAGCCACGGAACTTATATAGTAGCTGTTTTAGGCTACAACATACAAAGGAGATAAAAGATGGATAATGTAAAAGAAAATCAAAAAGGCTTTTCAATGATAGAAATTGTTATAGCAATAGCTCTAATTGGAATTATGAGTGCGGCATTGGCACCATCCTTCATGGATATAACGAGGAAGACAAAACTTAAAGCGGATATACAATCTGTAGAAACTTTCCAAAATATAATAGAGATTTATAGCGCAGACCATGATGGTAAATTACCAGGAATACAATCTGGAACTGAAAGTATCATAGTTGTAGGAACACCTGTTTATACAGCGCTACTTGATGGTGGATATATAGGGATAAAGGATTTAGAAGGGGAGACAGGACCTTTGAAGTTGCAAACTGATGAGGCCAGTCTTAAGTATGATGGGGCAAAGGAACAAGTTGTTTTGAGTATAAACTATGATAAGAATGAAAAGGTAGTAAGGCTAGCCATGGATTTAAGTGATAGAGAACAAGAGTGGATTATATTGCCGAATGGCGTGCCAACTCCAAAAAAAGAGTAGCTCAGATGAAATGGGAAGAAGATAAGGAGCTTAGAAAGGGGGAGGGGGAAAATAATAC
>JAVVPO010000012.1:5720-38930 GCA_036655715.1 Cellulosilyticaceae bacterium
AGATGAAATGGGAAGAAGATAAGGAGCTTAGAAAGGGGGAGGGGGAAAATAATACGGATAGGGGGCTTAAGGAATACACAAAAAGGGAATAGTTTACTAGAAGTCTTATTAGCAACTGTCTTGTTTGGTATTTTCACCATTAGTATATGGAGCCTTTTTCATAGGGTTTACTGGGCTTATTGGAAAACAGATCAAGAGGTTAAGTTACTTGAAGAAGGGCGTATGATAGTAGAGTTTATACAAGAAGAGGTTAGAATGGCAGAAGCAGTCATTATAGAAGTAGATGGGGCTACTAATGTGATGGAGAGTAAAGAGGCTATTTATCAAAAGCCTCTTAAAAACATGGTGTTTATAAAAGATAGGGATGATAGATCGAAGCCATCTAATGAAGATAAATTACAGCTTTTTGCATCTAGTGAGTATAAGGGATATTACTTGAGATATCAGAAGAATGTAGTAGCAGAGCATATTCAATCAATTACGATAAGTAGAGAGAAAAACTCAAATCTAGTGAAGATAACCTGTATGATGTTCGGTAAAGAAGAAGGTGAAAATCTATCAACAAGTTTAGTTATTTCTTTAGAACATAAAACATTAAAAACAAAATAATAAAAGCTATAGTGATGACAGGGGAAAGTAAGTAAAGGTAAGAGGTGAACATATGAGAAGGGGAATAGTAGGCTTAGAAATTGGGACACATAATATAAAGATTATAGAAGCTAAAAAGAAGGGGATGAAATGGGAAGTTATACATACGGCTAGAATAGAGACGCCTAAAGAGAGTGTGGTAAATGGTGAACTTATTAGCCAAGAAGAGGTAGTTTGTGCGATTAAAGAAGTGATACAAAAAAAGAAAATAAAGGAAAAAAAAGTTTATTTACTCATAGATAGCTCGGATGTTATTGCCAGGGAAATAGAAGTAAATGGCTCCAATCATAAATATCTGAAGGAGTTATTGAACTATAGAATAGAAGAATATTTGCCTATTGATGCAAGAAACTATGAAGTAGATTTTGAAGTGATAGAAGAGATTGAAAAAGAAGGAAGAAAAGTTGTAAAGCTTCTAGCAGTAGCAGCGCCTAAGGCACTGGTAAAACAGTACATAGAGTTAAGTGAATTACTGGAGTTAAAATTAAAAGGCATCAGTATTCAAGCTGCTAATTTAGGTAAAGCCTTTAGAATGATAAGCCGTGAAGAAACAGAAGAGGAACTAACAACTCTGATGATAGATATCGGAGGACAAGCAACAGATTTAACTATTGTAAAAGGGCAAAATACAAGACTTACTCAAAAAATAGAGTTTGGATCCCACGAAATTAATAAGAAGATAATGGAGATATTTGATGAAGATGACTTAGAAGAAGTAGAATATTTCAAACAAAGATATGCAGCTATTTATGAAGAAGAACATCTCTTAGATGAAGATTTCTATGGTAACTATATTAGTCAGATTATTAAAGCGGATATGAATCATAAACTTATTGAAGGGATACAAAAATTTATTAGATTTTATCACATGAATAGCCATGAAAAGATAGATAAGGTATATTTGATTGGAGGAGGCTCCGGGATAAAACATATTGATAGCTATATAGAAAGAGCCACACAAATTGAAGTGGAGATATTAAAACAAACGGAATATTTCATTAATAGTGAAGAGTTTGAAGATGAGATACCTTATTTTGCTAATCTTTTAGGTTTGGTTAGAGGGGCATAGGAGGGGGCGCGCCATGCAGATGATTAATTTGTTGCCAGGGGAGTACATAGGTACACAAAGAAATAAACTGTTTAAAAATATTTTGGGTATAGGATTAGCTATAGAGTTAGGGATAACGGGCATAATCGGATTACAGCCGCTAAAAGAACTTAATAACAAAGAAGAGTACCTAGGAGCAATTGAGGAAAAGTTAAGTAATCCTAGATTTGATGAAGTGGAAAAAATGCAAGTGCAGTTACAAAACGTTGAAGCAGATTACGAGAACTGGTTCAATAGATTAAGTGAAATCAAAAATACTTCCTTTGTAAGTGGGGCAGTATTAGATACTTTATTAGGGAATGTACCAATAGGTGTAACCATTGATTACTTACAATTAGAAAAACAAAGTATAGTCATAAAAGGGAAAACTACAAATACTTTTTCTGCTAGAGGATATATATCAAAATTACAAAATATATATCTAGAGACAGATATGTCTTTTGAGTTAGCAGAAATAGAGGAAGGCGCTAAGTATAGCCCATTTAGTGTGGAAATGATTTTTTCAGAGGATACCAAGGAGGGGGAGGCTAGCGATAAGGAGGAAAATGTAAATGAGGAGTAAGTCTAAAATCATAGGACTTCTTTTGGTAGCAGTACTTATAAGTGGACAAGGTTATTATTTTACTACAATATATCCAAGATATAAAATAGCCATTAGAGAGTTCAATAATGAGATAACTAGCAAAGAGCAACTTTTGATGGATATGGAAATGGGTTTGAAAACATTACCTCAGATGGCTCAAAATCTAGAAAGCACAAAGCTAGAGGTGGTTGCATTACTTAAGCGTATGCCCCCTTATACCTCTGTAGCTAAAGATTTATCGGATATGATGAGAGTTCTTGAAACAAGCAACTTTACAAATGCTCAAATTGAACAAGGTGAGATGATCGATCATTTGTATGAAGAGCATAAATTTATAGAGCGGCAGTATACGTTAAGTTATACTGCACCATTTTCGGATTCTAAGGCTTTTGTTGAAAACTTAAATAGTGCCTATCAGTTGATTAATATACTTGAATTTACCACCGATAATTCCCCCCAAGTAGATGAAGAGAGTAAGGCGGCTTACAAATTATTGTATGGAGAAAAATTTAGCGAACTAGTTGAAAGTCATATCACTTTTTCTTTGTTTGTAAATACTGAAAGCGAAGGAAAAGAAGCGTATGATCCAGCTGTCAATATACTTGTGAATACAGAAAATGCGCTTGTTAATCTAGAAAATCTAATTCAGGAAGAAGGACTAAGTCTATCTAATGATAATGAAGAGATAGCGCTAGAGATACCTAAAAGAAACAATGAGACGGTATTTAAGTGGCAGATAAAAGATCCTTTTACTTCAGGAGATAACTACAGGTTTATAGGACCAAGTGTAGCCAAGGAGGAAGTTTATCTAGGGATGGAATCAAAGGAAGAGATAGATATGACTTTAACTTTGAAGGAGGAAGATTATAGACTATTAATAGAAGATCAATCAGGAAAAAGTAAGGAGATTGAAGTACAAGCTAAGGTTAAAGCACCAGTGCTTCAAATTACCTCGGAAATGACAGAGCAGTTTAGCGTGCCAACAGTACATATGCATATAGATAATCAAACAGAAGAAGTTGTCATAGTAGATATTGAAGGGGCAATGCAGGGAAATCTACATATCTATAATGAAAAAGATGAAGAAGTTAATAGAGGCGGGGTAAGTGGTAAACTGATTGTGAGATAGGGGGAAGTGGTATAAGAAAAAATAAAGGAAAAGAGGCAGGATATAGTTATGTGGAAGTGATATTATGCATTGTGATGATGGGGGTTGTTATTTCACCCATTCTAAAAATGCTACATACTTCTTGGCAGGTTAGAAATGAAGCGCAGTCTATCTATGAGGTAACTTATTTGATGCAAAATATGATGGAAGAGATAAGAGAAGTTATTCCTGCTTATTTAGAGTATGAAATAGATAATTCATTCTTGCCAGAGGATGAAAGAAAGTATGTAAAACAGATTGAAGGATTATTAGAAGGCACACAAAATGAAATAGGTAGTGTGATAGAGTTTTTAAAACTAGAAGAAGATAATGAGGAAGATTTCTGCCAACGCTACGAACTAGAGAAATATGTTTATGACATAGGTATTTGGAGAGTGGGAGAGTTAGTAGAAGAAGATCTTATGCAGGAGATTCCTTATGACAAGGTGACCAAGCTAAGTACGAAAGAAAGTGGAGAAGAGGCAATCTATCAAGACTTATTTAAGCAGCTTATCGATGAGGGAGAATTGGCATTTAACATGAAGAGTGACTATAACTTATTTCAGACAAACTATAAAAATCCACAGACCTATAGGGGTAAGTGTATGATTACATGGCAAAGAAATGAGGACCAGCTAGAAAGCCTATTAAGAGATTCAGAAGGCGAAATACAAGAAGAAACAGCCTTATTAACAAATGGGGAAGACTTGTGGGGATGGGTAGAAAGAATAAGGCGAGATGAAAAGGATTACTACCAAATTAAAACAGATAAGCAAGAAGAATCAGGAGAGGTTAAAATAATAATAGACCTTGGCAAATTAGAGAATTTTAAGGAAAAAGAAGCTGAAATAGACTATAGACAAATTGTTGTTCAAAATGAGACGAACTATGATTTGGCAGTAGAACTTATGTACTCATCAACAGAAAGTGAAACGTTCAATAGGTCTTTGATAGAACAGTTGGTAGCATTTGATAATGAAAATAAGACGATGATTGTGATACAAGGGGAAAGTGGTAAAAGGATAGAAGATAGCTTTATTATCATAGGGTTAGTGAGAAGAAAAACACCTGAACTTGGAGAAAAGGGAAAGGTCATAAAAAAGATGATAGAAATTTACTCACCGCGTTATAACTAGAATAACAAATGAGGGGGTGAAACGTTGAGAGATAAGAAGGGGGGTAGTGAAAATAAACAGAGTCAAAAGGGAAGTATAACCTTGCTTACTATCATTCTCATGACTGCAATGCTCTTGTTAAGCGGCGGCATAGTTAGATTGACTAAGATGCAATATAACTTATCTCAATTACATAATAATACAAGTAATAATTACTACCTAGCAGAGGCTGGTATGGAGATGTTTGTAGATTCTATTAATGAACTCATCAGAAAAAGTAGTAGTCAAATAGCTAAAGAATTACAAGTGATGATACAAGAAAAAATGTTTATAGAAGATAAAATAAGTAAGGAAAGAGTACTGAATGAAAAGTATGTAAAGTTTGATGAGGAAAAGGGATTTTACATTAATAAGGACTGGATAATACTTCAATACATTAATAAAATCTATGGGGTAATACTCGAAGAGTATTTTGATAGACAAGGAACAAAACCCAATTACATCTATCAAGCGAAGTCTATTATTTATAGTTTAAAGGGAGAAAGAGCAAGGAGTGATCAGGAGACTTACATAAAAATCACACCGTATATTAATGGGGCAGGGATGCGTTTACCTAGTAGCTTACAGGACAAGGCGGTGATAGATTACAATTATCTGAGAGGTGTTGAAACTTTAGGAGAATTCACAGATAAGGGGATTCGGGAAGAATACGAAAAGATTTTATTTATCAAAGATAAAAAGAAGTACAAGGCAGCTATAGGTATGGGTGTTTCTGTTTATACAAAAAATGAGAAGGGAGAAACCTATAGTAAAGAAGATTTGGTTGCAACAATAAGTTTTGAAGGCTTGGAACAAGTGGACTATAAAATATTAGAAAGATATGAATGGCTAGGACGGACGTCAGAACTGTTAGATAGTGGAATAACTTGCTTTAAGGACATAGTAGTAGAAGATGGCGGTGAACTTCAAGTAGAAGGGGATATAAGGACACTTGGTACAGTAAAGGTAAAGGGTGGAGACCTAACTGTAAAGGATATTACTAGGAAAGATAAAGATAGGCAAGAGAAACAAGAGGAACAACGAAAGAATACAGGAAGTATCTACGCTATGGGAGCCATGCAAACTACAGGGTCAATAAGTAGGGAGAGTCATATAAATGTAGCTGGAAATGTGGTGGCAGAAGGCGTACAAATAGGTAACCCTAGAAAGGAAAAGACAAAAGAGCAAAGCATACAAGTAGGTAGAAATATATTTGTACAGGATGATGTAGGTATTGAGGAAGAAGTGGAGAGAGCTAGGATACAGGCTAAAGGTGTAATAATTGGTATATCAGATACTGACCTTATGCCGGAGGGCGAGAAAAATCCGAATAAAAGTAGTAGCATTTTTAATAAAGGTGGAACTGATGCATTAATCAGTATGAAAGGCGCATATGTAGCAGGGCAACCCTTTATTAATTATGAGGATGGCACAGGTTATCATAGGTTGTATGAAAGCATAGGAGAGCCTTATACAACATTACAAGACTATCCGGAATATACACAGATGAATGGATTTACAGACAGATATATCTTGGAGCAAGATGAATGGATTCGTAAGGATAAGATTAAAATTGAAGACAGGCACGCTATTTATGCACCAGCTTACGTATCGGCAGAGGTAGAGGGGGAGCGAGTAACTCAGCAGTATATCCATCCAGTAATTCAAAATCAAGAGCAAGCGCTAAATGTATTTTATAAAGGAGAGGAAAATATACCGTTAAGTAAGTTGACAAATAGTAAGCAAGAAGAAGCCTATGACTATATAGTACTAGAACCAGAAACTTATTATAGGGGAGATAAGATGCTTGAAGGGGAAGCGGGCATGTATCATAAAGATTATGGAGAACCTCCAAGTGAAAGGTATAAGGGGATAGAAGCCTATATGACCGCGATGAAAGGGGTGTTTTTGGGGCAATTTGAAAGTAACGGAGACGGGGATAAAATACCTAAGGTACTAAAGTTTGAAGATTTAATAGACTATAAAAAAATAGAAAAGCTAGAAAAACAAATAGTAATAGATTCAGCTATCAAAATAACTGGGAATCAATCAAAAAGTCATTGGGAGAGCGTTGATATAAGTCAGTTTGATCAAGGAGATAAAAGTAAACCAGTATTACTTATTACTAAAGAGCCTACTAAAATTATAACATCACAAAAGGATAAAAATAAATTTAAAGGGATTATCATTGCTTTGGGCGATATCCAAGTAGAAAGTAATATCGTATTAGAAGGAAGTATGATTATAAATGGTAACCTAGTGATACAAGGCGAAACAGCTGCCTTGCAAGTGATCCATCAGCCTCAAATACTTATGCAGATACCTTTTGAGAATAAACAGATAGAGCGGCAAGTATTAGATTTGTTAGGACTTATTCATCTAGAATATACAGAAATAAAGGAAATATTTAAACCCAATAGGGATAAGGGTGGGGAATCTGTTTATTATACGATGCCTCAAGTAAAGGTGAAGGAGCAGTTTGATTTAGTGATGAAAAATGTACCGTTACAAATGAGAATCAATGCGTTGAAATCAGAAAGAAAGTAAGTGAAGGGCAAGATAGAGTGTAGAGGGGCGCATAAAAAGAGAAAAAGAAAGGGAAGGAGGAAACATCATGTATAGACTAGGGATTTTGATTATTTTAGTAACTTTGTTGGTAGGCTGTAGCCCAAAGGAGGATAGGGCGACACTTATGCAGGTAGAAGAGCTGAGTAGCCAGGTAGAATTGCAGATGGAAGGGAGGCAGAGCTCTGGAGAATCAGGCTTAGCCACAAATGGGGAAATAAAACAAAATGACTTTGTAGTGGATCATAAAGTAATGGATAATGACGGTGTAAATAGCTACTATCAAGTGCGTGAGGAACTACTTTTAGATTTTTTTAAGCGATATTTCGGATTATCTTTAGAACAAAGACTGGTACTTAATCAAGATCCCGCGACTCTAGACGAAGAAGAAAAGGTCATTTATCAAGAGAATATAAGTGGATTAAAAGAAAATTTACTCCCTTACTTATCAGAGGCAGTGCAGGCAAGTTTGAGTGGGAACTACAAAAGTGAGAAGTTGCATCTTCCAAAACTTTTAGAGATAAATAATTACATAACCATAGGAAGTAGTGAAGTGGAGTCAGCAGGAATTGTTTCAGCTAGGCCTCTAGGTGAGCATACTATTTATGAAGTGGAAGTGATAACAAAGGAAAAGGTAATAGATATTGTAGAAGCTAATAAAAGATATGCCTGGGACGAAGATAAAAAATATTATACAGATAAAAAAAATAGTAAAAAAGAGGATTTACAGTATACAAATAACGCCTTTGAAACAGCCTATAATATAGAAGAGGCACTCAAAAGTTCCTATTTATTCTTGCAGGAGACGCCTGGAGATAAGGAGGATGAGATAAGGCTTGTGCATCGTTACTGGGTAGAAGTAAGACCTACTGAGGGGCTTGTTGTAGAGAGTGTAGAAGAAGCTAATCCTTTTATCATGCAAGAAGCCTATAGACAAAGAGCAAGTAGCAACAAGCATGTTACACGTATAGCTTATGAGTTAGAAACTATGCGTAGTGAAGAGCAAGTGACAAGGGCGGTTTTATTTTCTTTGTTTTCAGCTTCCAAAGATTTTTCTAAGCACTATGAGAAAATTCTTCAGCAAGAGTACCAAGTTGTAAAAGATTTTTTTGACACATTAGACATAAAGGATCAAATCATCCTTCCAAAAGAGCAGTATAAAAATGCTTATCATTCTAATATTAATCCCTATAAAGATAATATAGAAAAGATTAAGACAACAAAAGCAGCTATAAAGATAGAACCAAGTGTGTCTGGCACGAAAAAGCAGCCTAGATTTAATGTGACTATTCCAGCCCAAATCCTTCGAAAAGATAATCAACTAGCTTATTATGAATATAAATATTTAGTTGGATTTGAAGGTGGAAAGATAGAATTTATACATTTTTTAGAAATAAAACAGATAGCATTAGAAGAATATGAAAGATTAGCTATAGAATAAAAGCATAAAATAAAGTAAAATTTAAGAGTAAAAAAAATATGAAAAGATAAAGAGGAAGAAAATATGTTAACGAGATTTTTCCCAGAGAAATATTTAGCCTCCATATTTGAATTAAACATTGATGAGCTCATAGAAGAAGGGGTTAAAGGAATCATTTTTGATATTGATAATACGTTAGTACCTTATGATGAGGCTGAACCTAACGAGAAAATTATAGCGCTTTTTGAACGCATAAAAAGTAAAGGATTACAAATTACACTAGCATCTAACAATACAGAAGATAGAGTTGTAAAGTTTAACGAAAGACTTAAAGTATTTGCTATCCATAAGTCAAAAAAACCAAGCACACAAGGACTTAGAAAAGCTATGCAGCTAATGAATCTAGCACCAGAAGAAGTAGCTATTGTAGGGGATCAAGTGTTTACTGATGTATTTGGCGGCAATAGAGCAAAAATCAAAACAATCCTTGTAAGTCCTATCAGTGAAAAAGATGAATGGATTACAAAAATTAAAAGAGGATTAGAGAAAAAGATTCTAAAGAGGTATGAGGTACATGTCAAAAAAAATAACAGGTAAATATAAAGTTTGCGGCGTAATAGGTGATCCTATCTCACATACCTTATCTCCAATCATACACAATACTATCAATCAATACTGTGAATATGAAATGGTTTATGTACCTTTTCATGTTGCAGCTTCAAGGCTAGAAGATGCCGTAAAAGGAGCCCATGCCTTAGGCATTCAAGGACTCAATGTGACGATGCCACACAAACAAGAGGCAATGAATTACCTTTGTGAAATAGATGAAGTAGCCAAAAAAGTAGATGCTGTAAATACCCTAGTTTATGAAGATTTGGGTTACAAAGGTTATAATACAGATGTTATGGGACTTAGAACTGCTATGGAGGTTGGTGAAATTGAATATACTCATCAAAGTGTGGCAATTATAGGAAGTGGAGGGGCGGCTTATGCAGCTACAGAATGTGTGATTGAGACGGCCAAGAGTATCCACTTATTTAATCGTACGCTAGAAAAAGCGAGTAGTCTAAAGGCGCATTTTGAAAAGTACTATGATGTGCCTATCTTTGTACATGGCATAGAAGAAGAAATAGAAGAACCTATTGATTTAGTCATTCAGACAACAGGACTTGGCATGGGAGCCTACAAGGACAGTATGCCAGCTTGTGGGCGTAATTTGCTAAGTCAGGCAAAGTACGCAGTAGACCTTATTTATAATCCGTGGGAAACTCTCTTTTTAAAAGTAGCTAAAGAAAAAGGATGTAAGACGATTAATGGGTTTGATATGCTATTTTATCAAGGGGTTAGAGCCTATGAATTGATGAATCACTGTAGCCTGGATAAGACACTAATTAATCAAATTAAGGAAGAGATAGATACCTTAGCCATGAGGTGATTATGAGTCAAAGAGGATTCACATTATTAGAAAATATAAGCGGATTAGCTTTAGTTGGTATTTTATTGGGAATAACTATCCCTTGTATCGATTTAATAGAAACCGTTAGATTTAATACCATTGTATCTGAAGTGTATTTGGGCGTGAAAAGTGCGCAGCAAGTAGCACATCTTGGTAACAAAGTGTGCGGGATTACCCATGAAAAAGATAAGAGTAAACCCAATACTATAGAGATGTATTCGTCTGAGTATCTGCCACTAAAGGGAATTTATACATTACCTTCCCATATACAAGTTTTTATAGGTAATGAGGCAATGACAGGCAAAGAATTTGATATTGAGTTTGCAGGAGATATGTCCCCCTCACAAGCGGGGACTATTAGTTTAATAAATAAAAAAATTCAGCAAAAAGTACAATTAACCATTAGACCTGCTACTGGTAAGATAACTATCTATAAATATGAGCTAGATTAAAGACTAGAATAGGACTAGATTTGGGGCTGGATGGAAGAGGAGGGATAAAATGCTGGAAGTAAAAAATTATATGGAAGATTTGGTAGAGGAATTACTGGTTGAAGTATTAAATCAAATGGATATGTGTAAATGTCAAAAGTGTAAAAATGATGTATGCGCTATTGTACCTAATCATTTAAAACCTTTATATGCCACCTCATCAGGTGGTAGAGTTTTTATGAAGTTTGATAGGCTTAAGCAACAATCTAGAGCCGATGTATTAGCTGAAATAACACAAGCAGCAAAAATAGTGGCTAAAGGTACGCGCCATGAATAATAATATTTACCTTATAGGTTTTATGGGATGCGGAAAGACTACTATAGGTCACCAAGTAGCTATTAAAATTCAGAGTGAATTTATAGATTTAGATAGAGAAATAGAAAATCGTGAGAAAGCCTCTATTCCTCATCTTTTCAAGATGCAAGGTGAAGATTATTTTAGAGAAGTTGAAAGCCTAGTATTATTACAAACAAAGGAGCGACAAGGGTGTGTGATAGCTACTGGCGGAGGGACTGTTTCTAGAGAAATCAATAGAGAATTCTTAAAGAGACAAAAGACGATTTATCTTGAATGGGACTTTGATACCCTTTATGAGCGGATTAAAAATGATTCTAATAGGCCTAATGTGAAAAGCTATGGGCAACTAGAAGAACTATACGAATCAAGGCTTAGTTTTTATGAAAGCGCGGGCACTTACTGTATAAACTGTGAAAATAAATCAAGAGATGAAATTGTATTAGAAATTATAAGTGGCTTAGGGGGAGAATTGTGAAAATTGCAGTGATTAATGGTCCAAATCTGAATTTCTTAGGGATTAGAGAACCGGCAGTTTATGGTTATGAAACCTTAAAGGATTTAGAAGAAGGCCTAAAAACTTATAGTCAAAAGAAACAAGATATAGAATTAATATTTTTCCAGTCCAATAGTGAAGGAGAACTTATTGATTTCTTACAAAGTTGTTATAATAAGATAGAGGGTATCATCATCAATCCGGGTGCACTCACTCACTATAGTTATGCATTAAGCGATGCGATTAAGAGTGTATCTATCCCTACTGTAGAAGTACATATTTCCAATATACATGCTAGAGAAGAGTTTAGAAGACATTCTGTCACAGCTATGAATTGCATAGGGATTGTAGGTGGGTTTGGATTTGATGGCTATTATATGGCCTTAGACGGACTCCTAAGACAATTAGATAAATAAAATAAGAGAGAAGGTTTCACAATGAATAAGCGGTTAGAACATTTACAAAATAAGTTAGAAGAACTCAAAATAGATGCTATGCTAATAGGTAATGGGGCAAATAGACAGTATATAAGTGGTTTTACAGGTTCAAGTGCCATGTTATATATTTCTAAAAAGACAGCTGCAATTATAACAGACTTTAGATATATTGAGCAAGCAACGAATCAGTGCAACGGATTTGAAGTGGTGAATCAAGGAACTGATGGTATCATTAAAACAGCAATGATGCTAGTAAAAGCAGATAATGCTAAGTATATTGGATTTGAAAGTGCTCATACTAATTATAGTACATTCAAACAATTAAGTGAGTATACTGAGTTTACTTTTGTTCCAACTGAAAATATAGTAGAAGCTTTTAGGCAAATCAAGGACGAGTCAGAGCTTGCTAAATTAAGAAAAGCTGAGAGTATAGGCGATCTTGCTTTTGCTAAAATCATTTCACTCATTCAGTCAGAATATAAAAAAGGCTTAACAGAAAATGATGTGGCTTTAGAGCTTGAGCGTACGATGCGACAAAATGGTGCATCTGGCACGTCTTTTAATTCTATTGTAGCAGCAGGCACTAAATCTTCACTTTGTCATGCCGTACCTGGCAATGAAACTTTACAAGCAGGTGGATTTGTGGTAATGGACTTTGGATGTATCTATGAAGGATACTGTTCTGATATGACACGTACTATTTTTGTAGGAGAACCTACAGCTAAACATCATGAAATTTATAATGCAGTATTAAAAGCACAACTTGCTGCACTTAAAGCTATTAAGCCAGGCATGATGGGTAGAGAAGTTGATAAAGTAGCAAGAGATATTATCACAGAAGCTGGATATGGAGAATACTTTGGCCATGGACTTGGTCACTCAGCGGGCCTTGAAATTCATGAAAACCCTAGGTTCTCTATGGCGGAAGAGCAAATCATTAGACCAGGAATGGTGGTTACTGTAGAGCCAGGTATTTATGTGCCAGGCTTTGGCGGGGTACGTATAGAAGATATGATTGTTGTAACAGAAACTGGCATAGAGAACTTTACGAAGTCACCTAAAGAGCTTATAATAGTAGAATAAGGTAAAAAATCGTTGAAAAAGTTAAAGATGTAGTTTACACTATACTAGGAAAAACATATTAGGAGGAAATACCATGATTCAAGCAGGTGATTTTAAAAACGGAGTTACAATTGAGTTCGAGGGTAACTTATACCAAATCATAGAGTTCCAACACGTAAAACCAGGAAAAGGTGCAGCGTTTGTTCGTTGTAAAATTAGAAATATCAAAACAGGTGGCGTAGTAGAGAGAACTTTCCGTCCATCTGAGAAGATGCCAAAAGCACATATTGACCGTAATGATATGCAATACTTATACAATGATGGTGAATTATACCACTTCATGGATGTAAATAGTTATGATCAAATCGCAGTTAATGCTTCTCAAATTGGAGATTCATTAAAATTCGTTAAAGAAAACGATATGGTTAAAATTCTTGCACACCAAGGAAATGTATTTGGAATTGAAGCGCCAATCAACGTTGAGCTTGCAATTATCGAAACAGAGCCAGGTATCAAAGGTGATACAGCTCAAGGAGCGACTAAACCAGCTATCGTAGAATCAGGAGCAAAAGTATTAGTTCCTTTATTTATCGAGCAAGGTGAAGTAATCCGTATTGATACACGTACTGGAGAATACATGGGTAGAGCATAATACCTATTTAAAGAATGTCCCTTAGGGACATTTTTTTTTGCCCTTTTTTAGTCTATTTAAGGACATCCCTACATATATTGAATTAGTGAACGATACAAAGGAGGAGCGCTATGGTCAAAGATAATATTCTAAGTATCTTACCTTCTCACATCAAAAAGATGCTAGAAGGGGTAAGAGATGAGCAGTTTGAAAAGATGGAAGAAATAAGGCTTAGAATAGGACAACCTTTATTAGTATCAACCAATAATAAAGAGTATGGACTAGATTATGGGGGGATATGCGATTTAAAAAGAGGTTATAAAGTGATAGAACAAGATATTAGCAGTGTCTTAAAGTTTGTAAGTGGATTTTCTCTCTATGCGCTAGAAGATGAAATCAGACAAGGATACATCACTATAGAGGGTGGTCACCGTATAGGGATAACGGGAAAAGCAGTTATAGAAAAAAATAATGTTAAAACTTTAAAGTATATCAGCGCACTCAATATAAGAATCTCCCATGAGGTGATAGGGTGCAGTGATAAACTTCTTCCCTACTTACTTGAAAAGGGTAGAGTTTGTCATACACTCATTGTTTCCCCTCCTAAATGTGGTAAGACAACTGTTTTAAGAGATATTGTCAGAAATTTAAGTGATGGATTCTATGCTTATGGACCATTTACAGTAGGAATAGTGGACGAACGCTCAGAAATCGCAGGATGCTATATGGGAGTGCCACAAAATGATGTAGGTATGCGTACAGATGTACTAGATGGCTGCCCAAAGGTAGAAGGCATGCACATGCTACTTCGCTCTATGTCTCCTCATGTTATAGCTGTAGATGAGATTGGAAACAAAGAGGACATGCTGGCTATAGAAGAGGTGCTAGGCGCAGGTGTATCTATTTTATGCACGGTACATGGTATGGATTTAGATGATTGTTACAAAAAACCTGTTTTAAAGCAGATGATAGACAATGAGTTGTTTGAGAGAATTGTAGTATTAGGTAATCATCCATCACCAGGAGCGCTCAAGGGGATTTATGATGCAACAAATCAATTCAAGACATTAAGATAGGTGGGTACATATGAAAATGATAGGGATTGCAATCATATTAATAAGCTGCACAGCAATAGGTTTTTTTATAGATGCATGGCAAAAAGAAAGAGTTAAAGAATTAGAAGAGCTTATCTATGCCTTTGAAATACTAAAGGGAGAAATAGATTATAGGCTTACACCACTTATAGAAGCTTGTCATATGATTACTCAAATGACGTCTTATAGTATAGGAAAGTTATTTGATAGTTTTCAGATACATTTAACAGACAGGCAATTAGTTGATGCAAGGGTTATGTGGGATGAGGCTATTAAAGAAAATAAGGAAGCATTTCATTTGACAGAAGAAGATTATGCTGTTCTTGGTGAATTTGGAAATATTGTAGGACACCTCGATAAAGAAATGCAAAAAAGAAATATTGAATTACTCTTAAATAAGCTAACTAAAGTGAAAGAAGACGCAAAAGAAAAATACAATAGGACAAGTAAAATGTATAAGGGGATAGGCATACTAATAGGCGCTTGCATTAGTATAGTTTTAATATAAGGGGGATTTGAAAATGATAGATATGATGCTGATTTTAAAAATAGCAGGGATAGGACTTGTACTATGGGCCATAGAAGAAGTACTTAGTCAAGCAGGAATTAAAAGTGCTACCAAATATGTAAGTATAGTAGGGACAGTTGTAATACTTTTAATTGTTGTGCAGCAAATTGTGTTGTTTTTTGAAACGATACAGACGATGTTTACATTCTAAGGAGGTAGACTATGAATATACTGCAGATAGTGGCCTTTGGCGTAGGAGCCGCACTACTTATTAAGTGTATAGAAAAAATAAATGAAAAGGCGATGGCCAATACGGCGATACGTCTTATTGCCATCGTGATGTTGATGGGTGTTGCTTGTACGCAGTTAGATGTTATTTTTACTATTATCAGGGAATTGGCTTTCAAAATTAAGATGGAAGGCACGTATCTCATGATTATATTTAAAATAATAGGGATTGCTTATATTGCTGAGTTTGGGTATCAGCTTTGTAGTGATGCAGGAGAAAAAGGAATAGGGACGCAGATTCAATTTGCGGGTAAGATTATGATTTTTGTCGTCTCATCACCTATTGTCCTTGCACTTATAGAATTAATTACACAATTGCTCTAGATAATGAGGTGGGGGAATGCAAAAGAAGATTATTTACCTATGGATCATGATTATGATGTGGGGCGGAGTTAGCCAGGCACTCTATGCATCAGATACGCAGATAGGTGCAAGTGAAGTAATACAAGGTCAATTAAATATGCTAGATTGGAACGAGTTAGAAGCTGTTCAAAGCAGACTGCAAGAGCAAGTGCCTGGTATGAAAGGATTTAATTTGAAACAAGAAGTATCACAGATCGTCTCTGGGGAAAAGCAATTTTCTTTGCAAGAGATTCTTGGAATTATTAAAGATATGTTTTTTAGAGAGATTGGGACCTATGTGAATGTGATTGCAAGATTTATCCTGATCGTTATCTTGTGTAATCTCCTAAGTAGGTTAAGTTCTTCGTTTCAATCCAAAGAGGTCACTAAAGTAGCTTTTTTTGTTTGTTATATGTTAATCATCTATAGTGTGGCACAATCTTTGGTTACAGTAGTAGATTTGGCTCAGAGTACGGTTAATAACCTTTGTGAGATGATGTTGGTAGCTTTGCCAACCTTACTAGCTTTTATGGCTGTATCTGGCTATATCGCCTCCTCAGCGGCTTTGGCACCAGTTATCATAGCAGCGCTTAATGTTATTGCTTTTATTATCCAAAAAATCATGCTGCCAAGTGTTGTGGGAATTATTATTTTGCAAATTGTAAGCAGTATGAGTGAGGAATTTAAGATTGATAAATTAATAGGGCTATTTTATAAAACGGCTAAATGGGTACTAAGAGGGACGCTCATCATTAGTATAGGGATTATGGGAGCCTACAACGTGGTATTACCTGCCCTAGATGTCACCATGAAAAGAGTAGGAATGACTCTTGGGACAAAATTCATTCCTGTAATAGGTGATGCAGTAGGTGGAGCTGTAGAATTTATCATACGATGCTCTGGGCTGATTAAAAATGCTTTTGCACTTGGCATTGTCATATGGATCATTTTAATTGTGGCACTTCCTCTTATTAAAATTATTACTTATATCTTTTTATACAATATAGCCGCCGCAGCCATAGAGCCTTTAGGAGACAGTAAAATGTCCAAGATTGCTAGTAATTTAGCCAAAGGCTGTGAGTTTATCATGAGCTGTGTGGGCATGGTAGCCATACTGAGTATTGTCGTTATGGTAATTTGTATGAGTGTAGGGGCAAATGGCATATAAGGGGGGTGTGAGATGAAAGAGTATATGCAAATACTGATATGGACCATGTTGTTTGTCATTATCATTGAAATGATTTTTCCAGCTTCAGAATTCAAGAAATACCTTAAGCTAATATTAGGATTTATTATTGTTTATACCATTTTCACGCCCATTGTCAAAGGGGGATTTTGGAATGAGGGTAAATATGATGAGTATGTCAAATACTATCAAGAACAAGTAGGCGATGAAGGACATATGAATATTAAATTACAAGAGTATGAGGAAGAGTTATTAGGTGTTTACAAGGAGCAAGAAATAAATAAAATAGCACTTAAATTAAAAAAACAATTAAACCTAGAGGTAGTAGAATCTGATATTACTTTTGATACAGCAGGTTATACGCCTATTATACAAGAAATTTATATTGTTGTAGCTGAGGAAGAAAAAGAGCAAAAAATTAGCATTCCTAAAATTAAAATCGGTGAAAAGGATGAAAGTTTGTCCCAAGACCCAGACAATTTAAAAAAAGAAATAAAAAATTGTCTTGGAGACTTCTATAATTGGGACAACGTTAATATAAATATTATTGTACAGGATAATTAGATAAGGAGGAAGATAAGGTATGGAGGATAAAAAACAGCCAAACTTTAGTGCAAGGGATCAGCTAAGGCATACCAAGGAGGATAGCTCAAAAACTCTTTTTGACCAAAAACATATGGCAGAAGGTAAAGCAGCTACAGGTTTACAAAAGTTTAATATGCAGTTTTTTTCAGATGGTGAGGGCGATAAGAAATTAACTAAGTTGCAAAAAAGCATATTAATAGGATTGATAGCAGTAGCTGTTGGGATTATGTTTACATTTATAGGGCCTCAGTTAGATTCTAATAAAGATATAGTTATGACAGAACCAGTAGTAGAGGCAAGTAGCGTAGCAAAAGAAGACAAGAGTGGATATGATGCACAAATAGAAAAAAGGCTTGAAGGTATACTAAAGCAAATAGAGGGAGTAGGGAACGTAGAGGTAATGGTTACATTATCTGAAACAAAGGAAATAGTACTTGCGCAAGAACTTAATCAAACGCAGGAAAAAACAGAAGAAAAAGATAGTACCAGCGGTACAAGATCAATAAACAAAGAAAGTACACAAAATAAAGTGGTTATGGCAGACGGAAATAAGCCATATGTCATCAAAGAGGAAATGCCAAAGATAAGTGGAGTGCTAGTTGTTGCAGAAGGAGGAGATGATAGTAATATTAAAAATACAATTATACAATCTGTATCATCGCTCCTAGATATTCCAGTACATAAAATATCAGTGTCTAAAATGGTAAAAAACTAAGGGGGTAAAAGTAATGTTCGAATTTAGAAGAAACCAAGTTATTGTCACAGTATTAGTATTTATGATAGCGATTGCAGCTTATTTACAACTCAAAGAGCCAGAGTTAAGCGTGGCGCCACAAATTGTAGATAACTCAGTAGGTACAAATGATGTTGCTGTAAACGAGATAGAAGAGATGGGAGATATAGACTTTTTTGAGCAATTCTTAACAGATGGGACAGGTGCCATTGAGACACTTGCGCCAGATGTAGATGAGGAAATGATTGAAGAAAGTAAAGAAGTAGCTGTAAATACTGATCCATTAGCAGAAACACAAGTTGTTATTACAAAACAAAATCCAACTAATTTATTAGATGGTAATCAAGATAAAAATGTAGAAGTAAGTTATTTCGTAGAAGAAAAAATGCTTAGAGAGCAATCAAGAGCTTCTGAAATTGAAAGACTTACAGAGTGTGTTATCAACGAAAGCATAGATGCAGATACAAAAGCAAAAGCTGCAGAGTCTCTTATACTCATCAATGAGCGTATCGAAAAAGAAAGCGGAGCAGAATCTCTTTTAAGAGCAAAAGGCTTTAAAGATGTTTTTGTAAGAATGGACGAAAAATCTGTAGATGTAGTGATTAATAAATCAGCATTAACAGATGAAGAAGTTGCTCAAATTGAAGAAATCGTTCAAAGAAAAACAGGATATAGCGTAGCGCAAATTAAGATACATATGAATACAGAAAGTGCAAATAATTAATAATAAGTAGCTAAAGTAATTTACTTTAGCTACTCTTTTTCATAAATCGATTTACAAGACCTATACAAATTGTATATAATAAGAAAAAAGAGTTAATAACAGGAGGCGTTACTGTGGAAGAAAATAAAGTAATAAATGTAAATTTAGAAGAAGAAATAGGTCAAGTACAAATTGCAGATGATGTTATAGCAGTAATAGCTGAAATAGCAGCTTTAGAAGTAGAAGGCATAGCAGGCATTGGAAACAACAAGCAAGACCTAGTTCACACCATTAGAGGTAAAAAAGCTTCAAAGGGTATTAAAGTTGAAGTAGGTGTAGGTGAAGTCTATATAGACGTTGTGGCAACTACAAAATATGGTGTTAAAATACAAGATGTTTGTTTGAAAGTACAGGAAAAAGTAAAAAATTCTATTGAAACTATGACAGGTCTTAGTGTAAAATCCGTAGATGTACATGTTATAGGCGTTTGTTTTGAAAAAGATAAGCAAGTAGAAGAATACTAGATTTCAAGCTAACCCCGCGTGGGGTTAGCTTCATTTAATAAGGAGGCAGCAATGACAAGACGTGAAGCTAGAGAACTAATAATGAAGATGTTATTTGAAGCAACTTTCCATGGGAAAGAGGATACAGATAGTATCTTAGAAGCAAATATAAAAGAAGTAAAAGGTAAGATTAAAGAGTTCGTTATATCAGAATTTAAAGGTGTTATAGAGCGTGAAGAAGAAATCGATGCAATCATCAAAGAAAATGCAGCGAACTGGTCTGTTGAGCGAATTGCAAAGACTGATCATGCAATCTTACGTATGGCTATTTATGAACTTAAATGGGGACAAGATATCCCTCAAAAAGTAGCGATCAATGAAGCAATCGAAATTTCAAAAATATACAGTACAGATAAATCACCAAAGTTTATTAATGGTGTGCTTGGAAATGTGGCTAAAACAATCGAGGGATAAACATGAAAAAAAAGGTTGTAGCTGTCTCAGAGGTTAATAAATACGTCAGTAGACTACTAGAAGAAGATTATATCCTTTCAGATATATGGATTTCAGGAGAAGTGTCTAACTGCAAATATCATCATTCAGGACATATTTATTTTACAATCAAAGATGAAGGAGCAAGCATTAGTGCAGTCATGTTTGCTCGTGATGCTAAAAACTTAGATTTTACTTTGCAAGAAGGTACTAAAATCTATGCACGTGCACGCATTTCTATTTATCAAAAAACAGGAGTTTATCAAAGTTATATATCTGAGATAGAACTTCAGGGAATGGGCATATTGTATGAGAAGTTTGAGAAACTAAAAGTTAAGTTGCAACAAGAGGGTTTATTTGAAAACCACTATAAAAAAGCCATTCCACAGTTTCCTAAAAAAGTAGGGGTAATCACCTCTCAAACAGGAGCAGCTATCAAAGATATTCTGCAAGTAGCTAATAGGAGAAATGCAAGTATTCCTGTTTATATTTATCCCTCTCATGTACAGGGAGAGTATGCAAAAGATGAATTAGTAGCGTGTATAGCTCAGGCTAATAAGGATAAACTCGTAGATGTCATTATAGTAGGAAGAGGCGGTGGATCTATAGAGGATTTATGGCCTTTTAATGAAGAGAAAGTGGCAAGAGCTATTTTTGATTCTAAGATTCCTATTGTATCAGCAGTAGGTCATGAAGTAGACTTTACTATAGCAGACTTTGTAAGTGACCTAAGGGCAGCTACGCCATCAGCAGCAGCTGAGATTATTTTTCCATCAAAAGAAGAATATCTAGAAATGGTTCAAAGATATGAAGATTCTTTGAAGTACATGGTTTATCAAAAGATTAAACGAGGTAGTGAAAGACTAGACTATCTACTTAGTAGGCCTGTTTATGCCAATAAAAGAAGATATTTTGATGATTTAATGATTGGGGTAGATGATTTAAGCATAGACTTACAAAAAGCCTACAAAAACAAACTACAACTTGCTTATAAAGAGTTTGAAGATAAGGTGAATCAGCTAGAGAAACTTTCGCCCTTATCTACGCTCAAAAGAGGATATAGCTTAGTCACCACAGAAGATGACAAAGTCATCACTTCACTGAAGGATATTAAAGTAGGTGAAATGGTTGAGGTGATGGTGGCAGATGGTAAGTTTAAGGCAAAAGTTGATAAGAAAGGGTAATTATTATGCCTAGAAAAGCGACTAAAGACTTTGAAGGCTCTATTAAAGAGCTAGAGATGATTATATCAGATTTAGAAACAGGAACGATCTCTTTAGAAGATAGTATTAAAAAATATAAGCAAGGCATGGAACTTGCCGCTTACTGCGGGAGCGTCCTAAAAAAGGCCGAACAAGAAGTTTTTATTTATGAAGAAAAAAGTTTTAAAAAAATAAATGGGGATAATGAAGATGATGCTTAAAGCGTATAGAATGGCATTTGAACAAGAATTAGAACGTGCTTTGCCACAGGTAAGTGGACCTTTTGCAAGACTTTATGAGTCAATGAGATATAGTACCTGTGCAGGTGGTAAGAGAATTAGACCGTTGCTTATGCAGCTTGCTTATGAAGCCGTAGGCGGCGTGGAAGATATTGCGCCTTATATGTGTGCGATTGAGATGATTCATACCTATTCTTTAATTCATGATGATTTACCAGCGATGGACAATGATGATTTTAGAAGAGGTAAACCAACTAATCATAAACAATTTGATGAGGCTACAGCTATTCTTGCTGGAGATGCACTGCTTACGTATGCTTTTGAAGGTATGTTAGAAGATGCGCTTAGGGTAGATGATATGGCAAGAGTTAAAGCTGCGCACGTACTTAGCGAAGCAAGTGGAGCGAATGGCATGGTAGCTGGACAAATACTTGATATTATAAGTGAAGGGAAAGCTATTGAGAAAGAAACCTTGGATCTTATTCACTTACATAAGACAGGGGCCTTAATCGCTGCAGCCACTAAAATGGGTGCTATTCTTGGACACGGATCAAGTGTGGAAATTACAGCTTTTGAAATGTACGGTAAATATTTAGGCAAAGTATTTCAAATAATAGATGATATACTAGATCAAACTTCTACCTTAGAAGAACTAGGTAAACCTATCAACAGTGATGAGAAAAATCAAAAGATAACTTATACCTCCTTTTACTCTATAGAAGAATGTTATGATATTGCAAGAGATTTCACTCAAAAAGCTTTGAACTGCCTAGATAAGGTAAGTGGTGATACGAGTATGCTTAGACAACTTTCAACAGATTTAGTATACAGAAAGAACTAGGGGGCATTATGAATATATTTGAGCAAATCAAATCCAATCAAATACTTATGGTTGCCATGCTTAGTTGGTTTATAGCACAACTTATTAAGCTGGTTATAACTCTTATTAATGAAAAGCGACTAGATTTTCAAAAGCTTATGTCATCAGGAGGTATGCCAAGTTCACATAGTTCTTTTACTGTAGCACTAGCAGTAGGGGTGGGACAGTTATATGGCTATGAGACCCCTCTTTTTGCTATCGCGACAGTGTTTAGCTTTGTTGTTATGTATGATGCAGCTAATGTGAGATTAGAAGCAGGAAAACAGGCAGCTGTGCTTAACAAAATTATAAGCAATATGCAGGACTCACACCTTAAGTTTGAGGATACGCTAAAAGAATTATTAGGACATACACCTGTCCAAGTACTAGTGGGGGCTATACTAGGTATTATTGTTGCAGTTGTATGTATACCATAGAACCAATTAAGGGGGTATTACTTAGGTAGTACCTCTTTTATTATGCCTTGTAATTATAGATAAAAAAAAGTATACTATTAGGTAATAAGGTAAAATAAGTACATGTAAATTGAAATAAATAAAGACATAAAGTGACAATCCTTCGAGATTGTCCTTTTTTCAATAGCAACCTATAAATGAAAAGAGTGATGAAATGTTAAAAAAACTATCTAAGATTAAAAATATAGAAGACTTAAAACAGTTACCTCCTACGGAGTTACCGGCTTTAGCAAAAGACATAAGAAAATTTTTAGTTCAATCGATTGCGAGAACAGGAGGACATCTTTCCTCAAATCTTGGCGTAGTTGAATTAACTATGGCGCTTCACTATGTATTTGATTCACCAAAAGACAAAATTGTTTGGGATGTAGGACATCAAGCGTATGTTCACAAACTTCTTACAGGGAGAAGAGCAGGCTTTAAGAATCTGAGGAAATCAGATGGCATGAGTGGCTTTCCAAAGAGACATGAAAGCGAGCACGATGCTTTTGAGACAGGTCATAGTTCAACATCTATTTCAGCAGCACTAGGTATGGCTGTTGCAAGAGATTTAGCAGGTGAGAATAACCACGTGATTGCTGTTATAGGAGATGGCGCCCTAACAGGTGGGATGGCATTTGAAGCCCTTAATAATGCAGGCAGAGGCAATACAAACCTCATAGTCATCCTAAATGACAACGAAATGAGTATTTCAGAAAACGTAGGAGGCATGAGCAAATACCTCAATCGCCTCAGGTCTGCAAAAGGCTATATCAAGGTCAAAGAAGACGTAGAGAGTGTATTAAATCAAATTCCAGTCGTTGGAGATACATTAGTTGAAACGGCTAGAAGAACCAAAGAAGGTGTGAAATCTTTCTTTATGCAAAATACACTATTTGAAGAACTTGGGATTACTTATTTAGGACCTATCAATGGGCATTCCTTTGAAGACCTGATAGATATATTAGAAAATGCAAAAGAAATGAACGGACCTGTACTTATCCATGTAAAAACTAAAAAAGGTAAGGGATACGCGTTCGCAGAACAAGACCCAAGCAGTTTTCATGGGGTATCCCCATTTGATGTAGCCACAGGTAAGAAACTCTCTACACATACGATACCAACCTTTTCAGATGGATTTAGTGACGCTATTGTAAAGATTGCTAAGGAAAATGATAAAGTCTTAGCTATTACAGCAGCAATGAGAGAAGGAACAGGGCTCTTAGAGTTCTCTCATTGCTATCCCAAAAGATTCTTTGATGTAGGTATTGCGGAGCAGCATGCAGTAACCTTTGCTGCAGGACTAGCAAGTCAAGGCTATAGACCGGTTATCGCAGTTTACTCCTCCTTTTTACAACGCGCCTATGATCAGGTACTACATGATGTAGCACTTCAGAACTTACCTGTTATCTTTGCTGTAGACCGCGCAGGATTAGTTGGAGAAGATGGTAGTACCCACCAAGGGATATTTGATATTGCGTATTTAAGTAACATTCCGAATATGACAATTTTATCACCTAAGTCCCCGGAGGAAATAGAAGGGGCCCTAAAACTTGCTTTAGAGCAAGAGGGACCAGTAGCTATTAGATATCCTAGAGGCTATACAAGTATAGATACGCGTTTCCATATAGACTATGCAGAAGATGTTCACAACCATACGCTTTATAAAGGTAAAGACATTGCCATACTTGCAACTGGGAAGATGGTAGAAAATGCACTAGAAGTGAGAGAAGCATTATTAGCACATAACATAGACCTAGCTGTTATAGAAGAGCCTATGATATGGCCATTAGATACAGAGTCATTAGATAAGATGGCTAAAGCCTATAGTAATGTCTTTACTTTAGAAGATCACGTGTTAACAGGTGGTTTTGGAAGTAAAGTCGCAAGTTATTTAAAAGTGGCGGGTCATGAAACCAAAGTTCACAATTTTGCTTATCAAACAGGTATTGTCGAGCATGGAGATATCAAGAATTTACTTATAAAAGAGAAAATGTCTACCAAAGACATTTGTGAAAGTATATTACAACATATAGGGAGAGAGAAAATATAAATGGCAGCAGATAAAGAAAGATTAGACATATTAATTACTCAAAGAAACTTAGCAGAATCAAGAGAAAGAGCTAAAGCCTATATTATGGCAGGTGTTGTGTACGTAGATGGACAAAAAGAAGACAAGCCAGGGCTTAAAGTAAAAGTAAGCGCAGATATTGAAGTACGCCAAAAAATGAAATATGTAAGCCGCGGTGGATACAAATTAGAAAAAGCCATGGCATCTTACCCTATTACATTAGAGGGCAAAGTATGTATGGATGTAGGTGCTTCTACAGGCGGATTTACAGATTGTATGTTACAAAATGGTGCAGTAAAAGTTTATGCTATAGATGTAGGCTATGGGCAACTTGCTTGGTCTTTAAGACAAGATGAACGCGTAGTTTGTATGGAAAAAACAAATATGCGCTATGTAACCACTGAGCAAGTACCAGATCCAGTAGCTTTTAGCTCGATTGATGTATCTTTTATTTCTTTAACAAAGATATTACCATCAGTATACCCTTTAATCAAAGAAGATGGAGAGATAGTAGCCCTTATCAAGCCTCAGTTTGAAGCGGGCAGAGAACAAGTTGAAAAACACGGGGTCGTAAGAAATCCAAAAGTACACAAGCAAGTTATCCAGACTATATGGGAGTTTGCTGTAGGATTAGAACTTGTTGTTAAGGGACTAGACTACTCACCTATTAGAGGACCAGAAGGCAATATAGAATATCTGATCTATTTAGCAAAGGACACTTCAGTAGAAGGCCTTGGTAATATGGAAGAAACAATAGATAAAGTTGTTGAGTCATCCCACCAAAGTTTATAGAAGTAGGTGAGTTAAGTGAAAAATATAGGAATTATCCCTAATTTATTGAGAGATATAGATCTAGACACTACTAAAATCGTAGTAAGTTGGTTACAATCTAAAGGATTTAATTGTTGTTTGACCTCTCATATAGCTATAAGGCTCGGTGAAGATAGTGAATTAAGTGAAGAAGATCTTTATAGTCAATGTGATGCCATTATCGGCATAGGCGGAGATGGCACCTTACTTAATATCGCTCAAAAAGCTGCCTTATATGATGTACCTATTATCGGTATCAATCAAGGTAGGATGGGTTTTTTAGCTGAAGTAGAACCTTCTAATATGGAAGTGATGTTAGCCAAATTATTAGAAAACCCCATTAAAATCGAAGAGCGTATGATGCTAAGAGCTAAAGTCATAGAACCAACAGGACAAGAACATTATTTTTATGCACTTAACGATATGAATATTACTAGAGGAAGTAGCTCTCGCATTACAGAGTTTGAACTACGCGTCAATGATAACTTATTAGATGTCTATCCAGCAGATGGTATTATAGTGGCGACGCCAACAGGGTCTACAGCCTACAATCTGTCTGCAGGAGGGCCTATTGTGATTCCTTATGCAGATAATATTATTATCACGCCTGTATGTCCGCATACCATCTATTCACGGGCTATGATTGTAACAGGAGCAGATAGGATAAATATTCATACGAATAATTATGATAATCCTATGATGGAGCTTGCAGCAGATGGTCAGCGTAAGATGTATATTACACCCGATCATATTATCGAGATAGAGAAATCACCTTACAAGACCAAACTCATTAAGCTATCAGAATTAAACTTTTTTGATATCTTAAGAAAAAAAATAGTAGAGAGGAGAATTTAGCATGGGAATGAAGGAGCAAAGACAATCCAAAATCTTAAGCTTAATTAGCCAAAATGAAGTAGAAACACAAGAAGAGTTAGCCGATAGCTTAGAGCTTGCTGGATTTAAAGTAACACAAGCTACTGTATCTAGAGATATTAGAGAACTTAAATTAACCAAAGTAGCTAGTAGAAATAAAGGGCAGAAATATGTTGCCTTAGCCAATTATGAGCATCAAGTTTCAGAAAAGGTCATTAGAGTCTTTAAAGCTGGGTTTATCTCTATGGATATCGCCCAAAACATATTAGTTATCAAGACCTTAGTAGGTATGGGAAATGCTGTAGCCTCTGCTATAGATACTTTCCATTGTGATGCAATCGTTGGGACACTAGCTGGAGATGACACTATTTTTTGTGCGATTAGAGATGAGGCACTTATGGAAGAAGTCATTGAAAAATTTCAAGAAGTATTAAACTCTTAGAGGTATAGGGGGAGAGAGGATGCTCAATTGTTTACATGTTAGGAATATAGCACTTATAGATGAAGTGACTTTGAATTTTCATCATAACCTCAATATATTTAGTGGGGAAACTGGAGCTGGAAAGTCTATGCTCATAGACTCTATTCAATTTGCAATCGGAAATAGAACAACCAAGCAAATCATCAGAAAAGGACAGCAATGTGCTTATGTTAAATTAACATTTAGCGATACTAAAGGTATGGGCATTGCATACATAGAGGAAAATGGTTTTCCCTATGAAGAGAACAAAATTGAACTAGAGCGTACTTTATATACATCAGGTCGTACGGTTTACAAGATAAATGGTGTGACAAGCATCAGACAAAAGGTGAAGGAATTAGCTTCTATTCTTATTGATGTACACGGGCAACATGAACCACAATCCTTACTAGATGTAGCCACACATATTCAGATGCTAGATAGTTTTGGTCATCCAGCATTTCTAGAAAAGAAAAGTTTGTACAGACAGACCTATGAAAAATGGCAAGCTATCAAAAATGAACTTGAAAAAGTAGGGATAGATGATAGAAAAAAACTACAACTTAAAGATATGCTAGAATTTCAAATTAACGAAATTGGAGAATGCAATCTTAAAGAAGGTGAAGAAGAAGATCTTAAAAATCAGTACGAAGTACTATCTCATGCAGAGAAAATCTTGATGCAGTCTCAAAAATCCTATGACTTCTTAGAAGGGCATGGAGATGAAGGCGGTGCGAGTAGCCTGATAGGTAGAGCTTCACAAAGCCTCCAAGACATAAGTGGTATCAGTACAGAGCTGGGTGATCTCTATGACCAGCTACTCTCTATAGAAGCTCAGCTTCAAGATGTATCTTATCAGATGAGAAGATACGTAGATGATATAGAATACTCTCCAGAGTTACTGATGGAAATACAGACTAGGTTAGACACCATCTACAAGCTAAAACAAAAATATGGAAGTTCTATTACAGAAATATTAGTTTACAAAGATGAATGTGAGAAAGAACTTCTAGAACTCGTATCAAGTGATGCCAACAAAGAAAAACTGGGGGCGCAGTTGCAACAATTAGAAAAAAATTTAACTCAGCTTGCAGATGAATTGACGGCAGAAAGACAAAAAGTAGCAGATGATATAGCTATCAAGATAGATACACATCTCAAAGACCTTCAAATGCCCTATGCGGCATTTAGAGTAAGGATAGGCAGACAGAAAAACTTTACCAAGCAAGGGATAGATGAAGTAGAATTTTTAATTCGCACGAATCTTGGAGAGGATTTGCACCCACTTTCTAAAATTGCATCAGGTGGAGAGATATCTAGAGTAATGCTAGCTATCAAAACGGTCTTAGTATTAGGTGACAATATTGATACTGTAATCTTTGATGAAATAGACACAGGGATTAGCGGATTAGCAGCTCAAAAAGTAGGAGAAAAACTAGCTGTCATTGCTTCGGCAAGACAAGTTATCTGTATTACTCACTTACCTCAAATTGCAGCTATGGGAGATAAAAATTACCTGATAGAGAAAAAGGTTATAGACAATCACACAAAGACCTTCCTAAATGAATTAGCAGAAGGAGAAATCCATACAGAGCTTTGTAGGCTAATGGGTGGATTAATCACTGAAAATACATTGCAAAGCGCAAGAGAAATCAAAGAATCAGCGACAAAATACAAAGAAAGTATACGTTAAGAGTATACTTTTTTTTGTAAAAAAATACTTTTATCAATACTCTCACAGGCCTGAATAAATGTAGCAAAAAAAGGTTACCTTAAAATTATGACAGCAAATTTGTAAGAACAGGATGTGGCAGTATGAAACAAAATAAAAATAAAAGAATACTGCTTTGCGCACTATCTTTTTTAGCTCTACTAACATTTTCAAGTCCTTTTATTGTGTCTTATTATTATCTACCTAGTCAGATTAAACTGACAGTAGGTCAGGAACATAAAGTTAATTTTGATATTCCTATGAAAGCACAGATAGTTTCTAAAGAACTATTAAAGGTGAAAAATGCAAAGAGTCTATTAGATGATGAAGCAAAAGTTAAGTTAAATGAACCTTTATATCTAGAGATGGATACAATAGGTAAAACAAGTATTAATCTATCTATATTTGGAGGAATTCCTCTGAAAACTGTATCAGTAGAAGCAATGCCCTATAAAGAAGTTATTCCTTGTGGCGATATAATAGGCGTCAAGGTATCTTCAGATGGGATATGCGTTCTAGGCACTGGTGAATTTGAAGTGGATAGTAAAATGGTAAATCCAAGTGGAAACAACTTGCAAAAAGGTGATATAATTATAGAGGCAAATGGATTAAAACCAAAGTCAAAAGAAGATTTTAGAGAGATTATTCAAGCAAACCAAGATAACCCTATGCAGATAGAAGTCATCAGAGATAGCAAAAATAAAAACCTAGAAATTGTTCCAATTTACTCACAAAAAGAAGAAGAATACAAAATAGGTGCCTGGATTAAAGATAGCACACAAGGCATCGGCACACTCACTTATTTCGACCCGGAGACTTTAAGTTTTGGAGCATTAGGTCATGGTATTACAGATGTAGATTTAAAAAAAGTTATGCCTATCAGAGAGGGAGAGATAACAACGGCCTCTATTACCGCCATAAAAAAAGGTGAGAAAGGAGAACCAGGGGAAATAAGCGGAGTTATTCAGTACAATGAGAAAAATATAATAGGAAAAGTAGAGAAAAATACATCTTTAGGGATATATGGAACAATAAATGATAGAGGGCTTGAAACTATTTGTCATAATAAAATGCCAATTGCTTTTCAAAATGAAGTACATGAAGGAGGAGCAACCATATTAGCGAATGTAACAGGTGACGGAGTAGGCGAGTACAAGGTCTACATACAAAAAGTAGCAGCATATAGCGCAGAACCATCTAAAGGTATGGTTGTTAAAATTATAGATGAAGAACTTTTAAGTCTAACAAGTGGGATAGTACAAGGAATGAGTGGAAGCCCAATTATTCAAGATGGTAAATTAATAGGGGCTATTACGCATGTATTTGTGCAAGATCCTACCAAAGGTTACGGTATTTTCATAGAAAATATGATTAATAATGAAGAAAAATAGAATTAATTCCGAATAGATAAAAATTTACAAAAAATGGCATTGATTTAATTGGAAAAAGTCGGTATAATAAAGTTAGATTTTGGTAAAAGAATACCATATACTTTGGGGGGGAAATAAATTGCTAGAGACAAAAATACAAATCGTATTAGCGGATGACAATAAAGATTTCAGCGAGATTCTTAGAGAACTATTAAGTAAACAACCTGATATGGAAGTTGTCGGCGTAGCAGCTAATGGATTAGAAGCATGTGATATTATTATAGAAAAACAACCAGACGTAGTTATATTAGATGTTATTATGCCTTATTTAGATGGAATTGGGGTATTAGAAAGAATTAATCAAGTTGAGCTAGTTAAGAGACCACTTGTGGTTATGTTATCAGCTGTTGGTCAAGACAAGATTACAGAAAGAGCTTTATCACTAGGCGCTGAATACTATATTGTGAAGCCATTTGATATGGATACACTTACTATGCGTATTAGACAATTAAAATCTATGTACTCACCTGTCAGAACCACATCTTCTATGTCTTATCCATCAAGTGTGTCAGGTCACACATCTATACAGACAACTAGAACCAAACCTGTTGTGACACAACATAGCTTAGAAACTGAAGTAACAAGTGTTATCCATGAAATTGGAATACCAGCACATATCAAAGGTTATCAATATCTAAGAGATGCTATTATTATGGCAATCAATGATATGGATATCCTCAACTCTATCACCAAGCAACTTTATCCTAACATCGCAAAGAACTACAATACCACACCAAGCCGCGTAGAACGTGCTATTCGCCACGCTATTGAAGTAGCATGGAGTCGTGGTAAGATGGATACGATTGATAAGTTATTTGGTTACACAGTGAATAATGGCAAAGGCAAGCCTACTAATAGCGAATTCATCGCACTCATTGCAGATCGGTTAAGGCTTGAGATGCAAGTCTCCTGAACTCTTGGGAATAGTAAGGCTAAGTAAGTATTAAAATAGAAATAAAAAACTCTTCTAATTTGTTGTATAGATAATATACCTAAATTAGAAGAGTTTTTTGTGTTTAATTAAGATGTATTTTTCTGTTTAGACTATGATATATTGTCTTTTTATAGAAGTATGACATAAATCTTGTTATAATGAAGCTATTAAACTAATAATCAGAAAATACTTAGACATCTATGTAGATATGAATTAGAGTGCAGAAGGAGAATTAAATGATTACAGGTGAGTTAAAGAACAAAATAGATAAAGTATGGGAAACATTTTGGACGGGTGGTATTACAAACCCATTAGAAGTGATTGAGCAGTTTACGTACTTACTTTTTATTAAGGGCCTTGATGATATAGAAACAACTAAAGAAAATGAAGCAGTATTTTTAGGATTACCCTATGAAGGGATGTTCCCAGAAGATAAACAGCAAGTGAGATGGAGTAAGTTCAAAAATATGGAAGCAACACAGATGTATGGCATCATGCATAATGAAGTATTTCCATTTATCAAGAACCTTCATCAAGATGGTGATTCAGCTTATGCAAAATATATGGGAGATGCTATTTTTAAGATTCCTACAGCACAAATGCTTTCTAAAGTTATAGATGGCATAGATGGCATCAATATGGAAAATAGAGATGCAAAGGGTGATCTTTATGAGTATCTTCTTTCTAAAGTAGCTACTGCTGGGACAAATGGGCAGTTTCGTACACCAAGACATATCATTGAGATGATGGTGAAGCTTATGAAACCAACACCAAGTGATGTGATTGTAGACCCTGCCATGGGAAGTGCAGGATTCTTAGTAGCCGCTCAAGAATACCTTAGAGAAAATGAAGCAGACTTACTCCTTAATGCAGGACTCAAAGAGCACTTCAATAACCATATGTTCTATGGTTTTGATATGGATAGAACAATGCTCCGTATTGGTGCGATGAATATGCTTCTTCATGGCGTTGATAACCCTAATATTGAGTACAAAGATAGTTTGTCAGAGCAAAATACAGATAAAGAAAAGTATACACTTGTCTTAGCAAATCCACCCTTTAAAGGGTCACTAGATTCAGAATCAGTAAGTGCTGATTTGCTTAAAGTGACTAAGACAAAGAAAACAGAATTACTCTTCTTGGCGCTTATTCTTAGAAGCCTTAAAGTCGGTGGTAGAAGTGCAACCATTGTACCAGATGGCGTACTCTTTGGAAGTAGTGGAGCACATAAGCAAATTCGCCAAGAGATTGTAGATAACAATAAGCTTGAAGCAGTTATCTCTATGCCAAGTGGTGTATTTAAGCCTTACGCAGGAGTAAGTACAGCTATTCTTATCTTTACGAAGACAGGATCTGGTGGAACGGATAGAGTTTGGTTCTATGATATGAAGGCAGATGGGTATTCATTAGATGATAAGAGACAAGAAATAGAAGCTAATGATATTACAGATATCATTGAACGCTTTGGTAAGCGAGAAGAAGAGATAGATAGAAAACGCACAGAGCAAAGCTTCTTGGTAGATGTGAAAGAGATTGTAGATAATGGCTATGACCTTTCTATTAATAAGTATAAAGAGATTGAGTATGAAGAGGTAGAGTATGCTCACCCAGGTGAAATTCTTCTAAAAATCAGAGAGCTAGAGATGGAAATTACATCAGGTATTGAAGATCTCGCTGAGATGTTGGGGGAAGTGTAGATATGAAAAGAGATTTAGTTAAACTGACTGATGCATGTGATTTTCAAGGGGGGAGTCAACCACCAAAAGACCAATGGATAACTACTCCTAAAGAAGGATATATTAGAATGTTACAAATCCGTGACTTTACCCAGAATAGAGTAGTTGAGGAATTTATTAAACTAACAAATACAACTAAAACATGTGAAGAAGATGATATTCTTATTGCTCGTTACGGAGCTTCAGTTGGTAAAATTTTAACAGGATTAGCTGGGGCCTATAATGTAGCGATAATGAAAACTATTCCTAGACCAGAGATTTTAGATAAAAGATATTTATACTACTTTCTAAAAACAGAGTATTTCCAAAACATTATTCAAAATGTGGGATCAAGAGCTGCACAGGCGGGATTTAACAAGGCTGAGCTAGAAAGTATAAATATATATATCCAAAGTCTAGATGAACAACAAGAGACGGTAAATATTCTGAATAAAGCTAACCAACTCATTAACTCTCGTAAAGAACAGATCCAAGCTTGTGATGAACTCATTAAATCCCAATTT
>JAVVPO010000013.1:0-38071 GCA_036655715.1 Cellulosilyticaceae bacterium
TCAACATGAAAGAGGTGTGAAATTGAAAAAAGCAGCATTCTATACACTAGGTTGTAAAGTTAATCAATATGATACAGAGGCGGTAGTCGAAGCTTTTAAAGCGGCAGATTATGAAATCGTATCATTTAATGAATATGCAGATGTTTATCTGGTAAATACTTGTACGGTTACTCATTTGAGTGACAGAAAGTGTAGACAAGCTTTAAGAAAGACAAAAAAAGTCAACCCTAATAGTATATTAATTGCTATGGGATGTTATGCCCAATCTGCTAAAGAAAAAATTAAAGAAGAAGTAGAAGAAGTAGATATTATCGTTGGAACAAATCATAGAAGTCAAATTGTTAAATTAGTAGAAGAATATAACGAGACACAAGTATTTAATAACACAGTAGCTAATATTATGGATGTAGAAGAATTTGAAGAACTTAAAATTTCAGCTATGGATGAACATACAAGAGTTTATCTGAAAATACAAGAAGGATGCAATAATTATTGTACTTATTGTATTATTCCTTACGTAAGAGGGAAAATTAGAAGTAGAAAAGAAGAAAATGTAATGGACGAGGCAAAACGACTTGCTGAGGCTGGATTTAAAGAAATTATTTTAACCGGAATACATGTAGCCTCTTATGGAAAAGATTTAGAAGATGTTTCACTTACTTCTCTTATTCCTAAGATTCATGGGATTAGTGATATAGAACGTCTGAGAATGAGCTCTATAGAGCCTATAGTCGTAACAGATAAGTTCGTGGAGATGATTGAGAAGTTACCTAAGCTTTGTAGACATTTCCATCTCTCACTTCAAAGTGGATGTGATACAGTTCTAAAGAGAATGAACAGAAAGTATCAAGTAGCAGAGTATGAAGAGAGCGTAAGACGATTAAGAGAAGTATGGCCAGACGTAGCCATAACCACGGATATTATTGTTGGATTCCCAGGAGAGACAGAAGAAGAATTTGAGCAGACTTTAGAGTTTGTAAAGCATATCCAGTTTGCTCAGGTGCATATTTTCCCATACTCTACAAGGGAAGGGACACCAGCTGCAAAGATGAAAGATCAAGTTGCGCCAGCAGTTAAAGAATTACGTGTGAAAAGGCTTAAGAAAGCTGTTGATGAATCGAGTAAAGCCTTTTTACAAGCACATTTAGATAAAGAGGTAGAGGTTTTATTTGAACAGCAAGGTGATGGAAAAGCCTATGGACATACAAGTAATTATCTTAAAGTAGAAGTAAGTACTGATGAAGATATAGCAAATAGTATTCAGCTGGTAAAGGTAGATAATATCTGCGGAGAATTACTTGAAGGACATATAGTAGGCTAGGTTATATAATTTTAATTGCATATAGAGCTGTATTGTATTATGATATATTTAAGATATAAGTGTAAATATTGGAAGGTGAGACGTATGAAAAACATGAATGAAACAATGCAATTTCACTTTGAAATTCCAGAACAAGCATCAACAAGAGAAATTCTGATAGATGTCTATACAGCGCTTAAAGCCAAAGGGTATAATCCCATCAACCAAATAGTTGGATATATTATGTCAGGCGACCCAACTTATATTACCAGTCATAATGGTGCAAGAACTAAAATTAGAAAACTTGAAAGAGATGAAATTCTAGAAGAGTTAGTTGCATACTATTTAAAACAATAATAGAAGGCTGTAGATATAATCTACAGCTTTTTGTAATAGGAGGAAATTTATTTGCGCATTTTAGGACTTGACTATGGAAGCAAAACAACAGGAGTAGCAGTAAGTGATCCATTAGGTCTAACTGCTCAAGGCTTAGAGATTGTTAGACGTACAGATGAATTTAATATTAAACCAACAATAAATAGAATTGGTGAAATATGTGTACAATATGAAGTAGAGAAAATTGTATTAGGATTTCCTAAAAATATGGATAATAGTATTGGTGCAAGAGCTGAAAGTACTTTGAATTTTAAGAAGAAATTAGAAAACAAATTAAAGCTTCCTGTAGATTTATGGGATGAAAGATTAAGTACTGTATCTGCTGAAAATATGCTTATTGAAGCAGATGTAAGTAGAGCAAGAAGAAAACAAGTTATTGATAAAGTAGCAGCAGTTATTATATTACAAAATTACTTAGATGCACTCTAAGATTAAAGGAGATAGAACAATGGAAACTGAAAAAATATTATTTGTAGATGAAACAACTGGTGAGGAAATAGAATTTGAAGTAATAGATGAACTATTAGTAGATGAAAAAAGATATCTTTTAGTAGTAGATGAAGACGATGAGGCTACTATCTTAAAAGAAATCAGTGAGGCAGATGATACAATTGAATATGCTTTAGTTGAGGATGAAAATGAGTTTCAACGTGTGACATTACTCTTTATGGAGAGCGATGAATACGATATAGAAGTATAATGATAGTAAGTATCAATTGACATTGAGCTAAGGACATTATATAATATAAGAACTTAGTAAAATAATTGATAGAGGAGCGAAAACTATTGAACGCTGCGGTATTTAAAGAAAGATTAAAAGAAAAAGGCTGTAAGTTAACTACCCAACGTAGAGGGGTACTAGATGTATTAATTAATAATCATGGGAAGCATCTATCAACAGAAGAAATCTATGATTATGTAAAGGGAAAATACCCGGAAATAGGCTTAGCGACTGTATATCGTACTGTTCAATTATTTGAAGAGATGGGAATAGTGGATAGATTAAACTTTGATGATGGATGTAGTCGATTTGAACTTAGTTCACAAGATGAAATACATCACCATCATCATCTTATGTGTGAAAAGTGCAATCAAGTATTTGAAGTAGAAGAAGATTGGTTAGCTGAAATAGAGTCAGGTATTGAAGCTAAATATAACTTCAAAGTAACAGACCATAATGTAATATTCTATGGACGTTGTAAAGATTGTAATTAAATAAATTTAAAATAAATAATGGAGGTGTAGTTGTGGTACCCAGAAAAGCAAAAAGTAAATTGCGCATAATTCCACTGGGTGGTCTTGGTGAAGTCGGTAAAAACATAACAGTTTTTGAGTATGAAAATGATATCATCATAGTGGATTGTGGATTAGCATTCCCAGCAGATGAGATGCTAGGTATAGACCTTGTTATTCCAGATGTGACTTATTTAACAAAAAATATTGACAAGATAAGAGGAATCGTCCTAACACATGGTCATGAAGATCATATAGGCGCATTACCTTATATCCTACAAGAGATTAATGTTCCAATCTATGGAACAAAACTTACAATTGGACTTGTAGAAAATAAACTACGAGAACATAACTTATTAAAAACTACAGAAAGACATAGCATTAGTCAAGGTGAGACGATTAAGCTTGGAAGTGGTTTTAAAGTAGAATTTATAAGATCTAATCATAGTATTGCAGATGCAGTTATGCTAGCGATATGGACACCTGTAGGAACTGTTCTTCATACAGGGGATTTTAAGCTAGATTATACACCGATTAAAGGTGGACGTTTAGATCTTCATAGACTAGCGGAACTCGGGAAAAAAGGTGTTTTATTACTCTTAGCAGATAGTACAAATGTAGAGAGACCAGGATATACACAAACAGAGAGAACCGTAGGACAAACTATAGAGGATGTATTTAATAAATCCATGGATAAACGTATCATGGTAGCAACTTTTGCATCTAATGTAGATAGAGTTCAACAAATTATTAATTCAGCTCAAAAATATAAGCGCAAAGTAGCTGTTATAGGTCGGAGTATGGTTAACGTTGTTAAAACGGCAAGTGAACTAGGTTATTTAGATATCCCAGAAAACACACTAATCGATGTAAATGATGTTAAAAGATATACAGATGATCAAATTGTTATTATTATGACTGGTAGCCAAGGGGAACCTATGGCAGCACTATCTCGTATGGCAGTTTCAGAGCATAGACAAATAGAGATTAAGCCAGGGGATGTTATTATTCTTAGCTCAACACCTATTCCAGGAAATGAGAAAACAGTTTCAAAAGTTATTAATGAACTTGCCAAAAAAGGCGCTAAAGTTATCAAAGAAGATACACACGTTTCAGGACATGCAAATCAAGAAGAGTTAAAACTTGTACATGCACTTGTAAGACCAAAATACTTTATACCTGTTCATGGTGAATATAGACATTTACAAAAACATGCTGAACTTGCAGAAAGTTTAGGAATGAGTAGAAAAGATATTCAAATTATTTCAACAGGAGATGTAGTTGAAGTAAATCGTGAAGGCTGTAAAATAGTAGGAACTGTACCATCTGGACAAATCTTAGTAGATGGATTAGGTGTTGGAGATGTAGGGAACATCGTTCTTAGGGATCGTAAACACTTATCACAAGATGGCTTACTAATAGCTGTAATGACGCTAGAAAGAGAATCTGGAGTAGTTGTATCAGGACCAGATATCATTTCAAGAGGATTTGTGTATGTAAGAGAAGCTGAAAACCTTATGGATGAAGCTAAAAATGTGGTGCGTAGAGCATTAGATAGATGTGAAAGTAAACACATCGTGGAATGGTCTCAAATTAAAACCATTGTTAAAGATGATCTTAAAGAATTCGTATGGCAGAAGACTAAACGTAGTCCGATGATTTTACCAATTATTATGGAAGTCTAGACGTAAATAAGCCCATGTATTTATAAATGTACATGGGTTTACGTACGTCTATTTTTTGTTGAGTTCTTGCATAAGACGCTTAAGAGCTTTTTTTTCTATTCGAGAGACATAGGATCTTGAAATACCCATCTCTTCAGCAATTTCACGCTGAGTTTTTTCTTCCATATTATTTAGACCATATCGAAGCTGTAAAATCTCTTTTTCGCGCGGTTTTAGAACTTGCATCATCTTATCATATAATTTAGTTTTTTCTATTCCAAAATCCACTTGATCAAATATAGAGTCTGTATCTGTACATAGAATATCTAATAAATTAATTTCATTGCCTTCTTTATCTGTTCCTATTGGAGATTGTAGAGAAGTTTCGTTTTTTTGCTTCCTATTAGATCGTATGCTCATCAAAATTTCATTTTCTATACATCTAGCGGCATATGTAGCTAGCCGGGTACCTTTACTTGCATCAAAAGAAGTTATACCTTTAATTAGACCGATTGTACCAATTGAAATGAGGTCGTCCATATCTTTATTTAAATTACTATACTTTTTAACAATGTGTGCCACTAGCCTTAAATTGCGTTCTATTAATATATTTTTTGCATTCTCATTTCCTTGTTCGTATAAATCCAAATAATATTTTTCCTCTTCAGATGATAAAGGTTGTGGAAAAGAAGAGATACTACTAAAGTATGAGAAACAAGTTAAAAATAACATAATAGGCACACCTCCAAAAAAAATGGGTTCATACTTATTGTATGAAGGGAGTATAAAAAAGTGCCAGTACGGTTTGTATTTTTTTGTAATAAGCTTATACTTTTTTGGTAAATTGACGAAAGTCTTGTCTAATAAAAAGAGATAAGCTAGAAAATATATTCCAATAAAGAAAAAAATTATTTATAAGAATTTAAAATTAATATAAAAAGAGCTATAGTTAAGTATATAACTACAGCTCTTTTTTATATTAATTATCTGATTTTCTAAGAATAGCTGGGATATGAATTGGCTTATCTATTTTAAATTTGATAAATTGTTTTGGATGAGGTGCTGATTCAATAGAATTACCTTTTTCATCCCATAGCTCAGTAATTGTGTGAGCTATGAATGGTCCATCTGGTTGGAGGATTTCTACTTCATCACCGACTGAGAACTTACGACGTTGTTCAATCGTAAGCATACCCGTTTCAGGATCTTGCTCTAAAATCATTCCTGAAAACTCATAGTTACGTACGTAAGAGTTATGTGTATAAGTCTGATCATCTGAAGTTGGTTTGTGTTCATAGAAGCCTGTTGTGAACTCACGGTGGCTTGCTTTGCCAGCTTCCTCAAAGAAGTAAGCCTTTTTCAATTGGAATTCTTCTGGATCTCTAAGATAAGTATCAATAGCTTCACGATAAGCTTTAACAACTGTTGCTACGTAAAGTGGTGTTTTCATTCGGCCTTCTATTTTAAAACTATAGATACCACTTTCTACAAGTTCTGGGATAAAGTCTATAAGGCAAAGATCACGAGAGTTGTAGATATAGGTTCCACGATCTGTCTCTTCAACTGGCATATATTCACCAGGTCTAGTTTCTTCAACAACATGGTACTTCCAACGACAAGGCTGAGCACATTCACCATGATTTGCATCACGATTAGTCATATAGTTACTTAGAAGACATCTGCCAGAGTAAGCCATACACATAGCCCCATGAACAAAGGCTTCGATAGATACATGTTCTGGTAAATGTTCTCTAATTTGCTTGATTTCATCAAAAGATAATTCACGGGCCATAACAATTCTTTCAGCTCCTTGAGAAGCCCAGAAATTAGCTGTATGGTAGTTTGTATTATTAGCTTGTGTGGAAATGTGAATTTCCATATTAGGTAGAGTCGTGCGTACGAGACTGAATACACCAGGATCAGCTACGATAATGGCATCAGCGCCTATTTGTTCAAGAGAGATGAAGTAATCCTTCATACCTTCAAAATCGTTGTTGTGAGCGAATATATTTGCTGTGATATAGACTTTTACATTATGTGCGTGAGCAAAAGCAATGCCTTCAGCCATTTCTTCATCTGAAAAGTTTTTTGCTTTAGCACGAAGGCCATAACTGCCTCCACCGATATATACTGCATCTGCACCATAAAGTACAGCTATTTTAAGTGTTTCAAGGCTCCCAGCGGGGGCAAGTAATTCTATTTTATCTGATCTCATTGTTGTTAATTCCTCCTATTTTATAGCTTAGAGCGACACCATCTCCAATAGGTACTACGCTTGTACAAAGTTCAGGGGAATGTGTAATAGTCCACAAGAAGTCACGTAGTCTAGAGTGAGTGGTACGTTGTCTACGGTCGATAAGGTATCTAGACCTAGCAACAGTACCTTTGTGAAGTACATTATCTGTGATAAGTAAGCCATTATCTTTTAAAAGTCTAATGCAATCTGGTAAAAAGTTAATATATTGACCCTTAGCGCAGTCCATAAATATGACATCATACTTACCTGATTCTAGTGTTGGAAGTATTTCGGCAGCATCACCTTCTAATATAGTGATTTTGTCAGAAGCACCAGCCTCCTCAATATGAGTATAGGCTTTACTCATCATATATGGAAAACGTTCAATAGTTGTAATTTGGCCACCAGGGTTTAAAAATTCACTCATTAAAAGTGAAGAATAGCCAACTGCTGTTCCAATTTCTAGAACTTGAGTAGGTTTTGTCATAGAAAGTAGAAGTTTCATAAAATCAGCAACTTCTGGTTTTATAATTGGCCAAGTTTCTTTACCATTTGCAATGGCTTTTTCGATTTCAAGTAATACACCATTTGGTGGTGTATGTAATGTGCGTATATATTGCACTATATAATCATAATTTATTTCACTCATATAAAAACCCTCTCTGAAAAAGTCTTCTTATGTCAATATAAAGTAAATCTTAAGGTAATGCAAGTATTAATTCTAGTTTTTCTACTATGTAATAATATTAATTACTTGAAAATAAGTAAATTATAGATTTGCTTATGGATTTGTAAGGAAATAAGCATCTAAAAGAGATTAAAGATACTTGAATTATATTATAAAGTTACTTAAATAATAAACTTAACTTTCCCACTTTAAATCTTTAAATAATGCTTTGATAAATATGGTGTGAGAATTAATCCATTGCATAAATTGACTTTTTATAACTTCATCTGTGGTGCTAGTTTCAGTATTGATATAGTCAACAAATAAATCCATTAAGCTTTCTAGGGCAGCTGTTAAATTCATATCCGATAGAAGATTAAGAAATAAAAGACTTTTAAAGAGTAAATATATGGATAAAAATAGAAAAATTCTAAGGATAATATTAACTAAAAGCATTAATATTATTCTTAGAATTTTTTAAAAGAATAAGCTAAAGTTTTGATTTATTCATAAAAGTTTTTATCAACAGATTGCTGATATTTAATTTTATTACGTTCATGTTCACTAGCTGTACTGCTGAAAATATGAGAACCACTAGTAGCATCTTTTAATACAAAGAAGAAATAGTCATTATTTTCAGGTAGGAGAGCTGCTTGAATAGCCTCTTCACCAGGAGCACAAATAGGACCTACAGGTAAGCCTGCATAGGTATAAGTATTATAGGGAGAATCAATTTCTAGGTCATTATAAGAAAGATTAGCTTTTCTTTTCTCAAGGACATATTGGACAGTAGAGCACATTTGAAGTTTCATATTAGAATCTAATCTGTTATAAATAACACCTGAGATAATAGGTCGTTCGTCACTTAATTTTGCTTCCTGTTCAATAATAGAAGCAATAGTAATAATTTCATGTAAGGTATAAGAGGTCTCACGAAGATATTTAGAATACAGGCTAATGACTTGTTCAAAGCGGTTAAGCATTTTTATAATAATTTCTTCGGGAGTAGCTCCTTTGTTAATAATATAAGTATCCGGGAAAAGGTAGCCTTCTAGCTTGTACTTAGAATCTTGTGGGAGATCTTTTAAGAAATCATAATCATAATCTCTTTCATTAACAGCTTTAAGAAAATCTTCTCTATCGACGATGCCTTGATCATGTAGTCTGTTAGCAATCTTAGCAACCGTAAATCCTTCTGGAATAGTAAATTTAATGGTATTTTCTTGTTTAGGAACCTGAGTGATTAAGCCTAGAATTTCTGAGTTAGACATATTACTACTAATAGAATATTGGCCAGGAATAAAACTTTCTTCAGCATCATCAATCTTGCCTGTAGCCATAAACCACTTTTTATGTACAATGAAATCTTGTTCAAAGAGGATATCAGCTAAGGATTCTAATGTGGTTTCACTTGTTATTTCTAAAGTATATTGCTTGATATTAGGATTTAATGTACGGGCTTTAGATTCTTCCATAACACCTAGTGTATAAGTATAGCCGTTTAAGAAGGCAAAGGCGCTTCCAGCAATACCAAGAGAAATAAATATTAAACCTATTAATATATGACAGAAGATACGTATATTTGAACGTTTTTTTTGCATAGTAGACTCCTTTAATCATTATTAATAAAATTATAACTATTTTTTTACCATAATACAACAATTAGGTTAAATATCTATATAAATATTGATTTTAAAAGTCTGAATTGATATAATTTTATAAATGGAATAAATTGTAAAAGGAGAAAGTAGATGAAAAAGATAAAATATATTATTTTTTTAGGATCGCTCATCATACCTACGGTAACGACCTTAGCTGTAGAAGCGGTAGTGGGACAAATAGAAATGACACCTTATACTTTAGAAAATAGAGAGGAGGAAGATAAAAATAGCATAGAAGCTAACTCGTATGTGACATGGGAAGTCATGAAAAATGACCTGATGATAGAGGATAACTTTAAAAGATATGAACTTCTTATAAATAATGAATTAGATGTACCACTGACATATGGAAAAGTAGCCCAACTTATTTGTACATATATAGGACGAGCTCCTATTAGTTTACCTCAGAAAGATGGAGGAAGTAGCGGTTATATAGGGAGATTGGTGATGGAAGGGATATGGGGAGACCTACCAACCGATATGAATTTAATATTAGGACAAGCGGAATGGGATATGATTTGTACACGTGCAAAGGCATTTTTATTAGACCCTGTTCAGTATGAAAAAGATTTTTTAAATAGTTTAGAACAAGAAAAGAAAGCTAGAATAACAGAGTATAAACTAAAAGAAAAGACACTGGGAAAATTGGATCCTATAGAATTAGGTGAGATGACGTTAGTAGATCCATTAATGATCTACCAAGAAATGCCTATACATAGATATACTTATCTTAATCAAGACTACATAGCGTTACAAGAAGTTGCTACATTAGGATTACAAGTAGAAGAAATAGGGGAAATCATTTATATAAGAAGAAATCAAGAGCCTATGCAGTCTTTTAGTGAAAAAGTGTATGATAAGCAGAAAATTGCTTTTAATAAGAAAGAAATGTATATAGGGAATGTGAGAACCTATTCACTTGCTACATCAAATGATGTGTTTATTCCACTAGAAGCTTTAGGATTCTATTATGAAATTCAGGAAGAAGATGGGCAAATAATACTTGTAGATAAAGCTAAAGAAAGTACTACGTACTTGACGGTAGATAAAAACTTTATTACAAATAATACAGAAGAAATATTGCAAGTTCAGCTAATTAATTTTTACTGGAATGGACATGAAGTCTTAGAAGAAAAATGGGATATTAGTCAGCTGCAGCCAGGAGAAATCTATCCTAACTATAATAAAGTTTATACTTTAAATGATAGTAAAATTTATCTTACAACAATCATCAATAAAGTAAAAATAGATAATGAAATGATATGGCATACATCAGAAGATTATGGACAAGCTAATAAAGGACTTTTAAGTCATTATGTAGCACAAGTTCAAAAAAGAGAAGAAGCTAAAAAACAAGCTGAAATAGAAGCCACTAAAGAACTTTTCCCAGCCTCTATTATTATAGGAACTATGAAATATGATGTGGGACCTTTTAAAAAGGGTGATCAAGTGGAAGTTAATCGCGCAGATGATGGCATCCGCTATTACTTACATTATGGCAAAGACATTGTTAAAGTACCTTGGAATAGTGTGAAGATACCTCCTAACCCTAGAGTTGAAACGAAACAAGCAACAATTAAAGAACTTGAGGATTATATTAATGGGACAGATATGACTAGTGCCACTAACTTTTTGGTGTGGACAGACCTTTATAGACAAAGAACTTATATATTTAATAAACAAGATGGACAGTGGAAAATTTTTAGAGATAAAATAACCAAAAATGATCAAGTAGAAAGACCGGCTATTCTTACTTGCTCAACAGGTTATAATGTTACTCCAACACCTAAAGGTATTTTTAAATTAAAAGCCTATGTCCCTTATTTTGGAGTAAATAAAGGATACCGATGTAAAAATGCTGTTCAAATTTTTGATGATTATCTCTACCATTCTCTTATCTTTGATAAAACAGGTAGCTATTTACTAGAGAAGAAAGGGGCATTAGGACAAAGGGCTTCACAAGGATGTATTAGATTTTCACCTGAGGAAAGTGAATGGTTTTACAACACAATGCCGCTTCAAACAACAGTGTGGATTAATTAAATAAAAATTGGAATATGCAAATAAGTATGATAAAATAACTAATGTTATATCTTAATATAAGGAGGCAAATAATGTCAGGACTAAAAAAAGAATATAAAGCTGCTTGGGATACATATACGGAAGCTGATAAAGAAGTGCTATTTGGATATGGGGAAAGATATAGAAAATTTATCTCTGATAACAAAACAGAGCGTGAATGTATTCGTTCTATGGTGAAAGAAGCTAAAGAGGCAGGTTATAAGGATATCAATGAACTTATTGATGGAAATATAGTGCTTCAAGCAGGAGATAAAGTTTTTGCCAATTACAATGACAAAACATTAGTAATGTATTGTATAGGGACAGAACCTATGACTAAAGGTCTTAATATCTTAGGGGCACATCTTGATTCACCAAGACTTGACCTTAAACCAAATCCATTATACGAAGACTCAGATTTTGCAATGTTTAAAACACATTACTATGGCGGAGTTAAAAAGTATCAATGGGTTGCTCTTCCACTTGCTATTCATGGCGTTGTTGCCAAAAAAGATGGTGAAGTAGTAAATATAGTTATTGGTGAAGAATTATCTGATCCAGTATTTGGTATTTCAGACCTGCTTATCCATCTTTCTTCAGAGCAAATGCAAAAGAAATTAAGTGAAGCAATAGGCGGAGAAGACCTTAACCTATGTATGGGAACTCTTCCATTAGAAGGCGAAGAAAAAGATAAAGTAAAAGCAAACATTCTTAAAATGCTTAATGACAAATATGGTATAACAGAAGAAGATTTTGTATCATCAGAAATTCAAATTGTACCAGCTGGACCAGCTAGAGATTATGGTTTAGATAGAAGTATGGTTATAGGATATGGACAAGATGATAGAGTTTGTGGTTATGCTTCTTTTGAAGCACAACTTGAGGTAACAAATCCTACAAAAACAACTGTAACTATCTTAGTGGATAAAGAAGAAATAGGAAGTGTTGGAGCATCTGGTGCTCAGTCTAAATTCTTTGAAAATACAGTAGCTGAACTAATCAATCTACAAGGAAATTATTCTGATATTCTTCTTCGTAGAACACTTACTAACTCTAAAATGCTTTCTTCAGATGTAACCGCAGGGCATGATCCAAATTATGCATCAGTTCTAGAAAAGAATAATGCTGCATATTTTGGAAAAGGTGTAGTATTTATGAGATATACTGGATCACGTGGAAAATCAGGTTCTAATGAGTCTAATGCAGAATATGTAGCAGAACTTAGAAGAATAATGGATGAAAACAATGTGACATGGCAAACAGCAGAACTTGGAAAAATTGATCTTGGCGGCGGCGGAACTATCGCATATATCCTTGCCAACTATGGTATGGATGTGATAGATTGTGGTGTACCTGTACACAGTATGCATGCACCATGGGAGATTACAAGTAAGGTAGATCTTTACGAAATGCGTAAAGCTTATGTAGCCTTTCTTAAAAACGCATAATAAAAGCAGACAAAAAGGAGAGATTTTAAAATGTCAGAAAAAAAACCAATCGTAACAATTACAATGGATGACGATAGTCAAATCAAAGTAGAACTTTACCCAGAAATTGCACCAATTACAGTAGAGAACTTTGTTAAATTAGTAAATGATGGTTTCTATAATGGGCTTACATTCCATAGAATTATTAGAGGATTTATGATTCAAGGTGGATGTCCAGAAGGGACTGGTACAGGTGGCCCAGGACACCAAATCAAAGGTGAATTCTCAGGAAATGGCGTAGCAAACAACCTTAAACATACAAAAGGTGTTATTTCTATGGCAAGATCACAAAGTCCAGACTCAGCAGGATCACAATTCTTTATCATGCACCAAGATTCACCACATTTAGATGGTCAATACGCTGGATTTGGTAAAGTTATTGAAGGATTAGATGTAGTAGATTATATTGCTAATACATCAGTTAATTATATGGATCAACCAAAAACACCAGTTAAAATGAAATCAGTAACAGTAGAATAGTAAAATAGCTTTAAAGTAATTTAGAATTCTAATAAAGCAGGTGAGGCAAATGTCTTTTATAGATTTGCATTGTGATACAGCAAGTAGAATCTATTATGATAGGACAAAACTTTATGACAACTCTTATCATATTGATATTACAAAACTTAGACAATCTAATTACTTAGCTCAATGGTTTGCATTTTTTGTTAATACTGCTTCCATAGGAGAAAAGTCTCCTATGGAAGAGTTTCAAGAAATGTACAACTATTTTATAGCTGAAGTGAATAATAATCCCAAAGATATTACAGTAGTTACAAATTATGAATCATACATAAAAGCCAAAAAAGAGAAAAAAATAGGTGCATTTCTTTCTTTAGAAGAGGGGCAAGTACTAGAAGGAGATTTATCTAATGTAGATAAATTAGAAGATCTAGGTATTAGACTTATGACGCTTACTTGGAATTTTACTAATAGTCTTGGCCATCCCCATACTATTAATGAAGGACTTACAGACTTAGGAAAAGAACTTGCTAAGTATCTAAATAGTAAGAAGATATTAGTCGATATTGCACATCTTTCTAAAGAAGGAATGAAAGATATTATAGCACTTTATAAAAAGCCTATTATAGCTTCTCATTCTAATGCCCAAGGCTTTTATAATCACACAAGGAATCTAGATGATACTACTATTAAGGCCATTGCTAACAGCGGTGGAGTGGTCGGTGTTAACTTTTATAGTTATTTCCTAAATCATTCAAGACATACTAAGATAGAGGATCTTGTAGGAGTCATTAACTATCTTTATCAAGTAGGGGGAGAGGATATCCTAGCTCTTGGAACAGATTTTGATGGCATTGATTGTGATTTAGAGGTATGTAATTGCGCAGAAATGGATAAACTTATAAGTAGTTTATCTAGGTTATATTCAAATAAGGTTATAGAAAAGTTTTCTTATGGTAACATAGAACGCGTTATTAAGGAAACCTTATAGCAAGAAATTTATAGCTTGGAAAAATTTATCAAAGATGCTATAATGAGTTTGTTATTATAACAAATTTGTTATCACAAATTCGGAAGGAGATTTACCATGGAAGAAATTAAAGGATGCGGATGCGGACACAATCACGAAGAAGAGCACAAAGGATGTGGAAGTGACTGCGGATGTGGACACGATCATAATCAAGAAGAGCCAGTTATTTTTGTAACATTTGAAGATGAAAATAAAGAAGTAGCTTGCGATGTATTAGGTATATTTGAAGTTGATGAAATTGAATATATAGCACTTGCTCCACAAGACGAGGACGATGTATTAATCTATCGTTATTCAGAAAACGGAGAAGACATTCAATTAGATGAAATTGATACAGATGAAGAGTACGAAAAAGTTGCTGCTGAATTTGATGAATTATTCTTCGGAGAAGAAGAAGTAACAGAAGAAGAAGTAACAGAAGAATAATCTGTAAAATAGAAAAGACAGGATATAATATTATATCCTGTCTTTTCTATTTTACAGATTAATACAAGAGTACTTATATTAGGAAACATGAACAAGGCGGGGATATAATACTTAAAGGCTTAGTATAAATAGCTTAGAGGAATAGAACTAGAGAAGATCTATAGAGGTGCTTGGCCTACAACAGAAATAAAACAGCATCAGGACCATCTTGTGAAAAATGAGAGGTGTAAAAGTATAAAATATGCTTGTTTTACCTATACTACTACAAAAACAGTGGAAGAGAGACTATGTTGAAAAAAATAATTATCTTTGTAGGTATAGGGTGTATAAGCTTATTGATTTTTACAATGATATCCCATAGAGTTATTGTTACACAACAAGTAATTGAAGAGGCTCATCCTATTGCGACCATTCATTTTAGCAATGGAGAGTCTATTAAGATGGAACTGTATCCTGAGCAAGCGCCAAATACAGTTAGAAATTTTATTTACTTAGCAGAGAAGGATTTTTATAATGGAACATTTATTAATAGAGTCATACCTGGTTATTTTATTCAATTAGGAGATCCTATAGGAAATGGATACGGTTATCCAGGCTATTTTATCAAGAGTGAATGCAAGTACAATGGCGTTAGAAATAGGTTAACCCATACAAAGGGAACAGTGTCTATGGCTCGTTCATCAGCTTTTGATACAGAAGGCTGTCAGTTTTTTATTTTGTTAGAGGACGATAAGAGCTTAGATGGACAGTACGCTTCTTTCGGTAGGGTAATAGAAGGTATAGAAAGTTTGGAAAATATGGGAACTATTGAATTAGATGAAAACTATTTGCCAAGAGAATCTATTACAATCGATTCTATTGAACTAGAATTTAATAATTATAATATAGCAAATTTAGAGAGTATTATAGCGGGTGATGAGGATTAAAACAAAAAGAAATAATCTAAAAAAATACTTAAAATGGCTTATATCACCTACCTTATATATAAGTGATTATTACAAAAAATCATCTAAAGATTCTATACAAAGAGGCATAAGAGTCAAGCGAATAAATAAAATTTATTTTATAGTCTCTATCCTTTTTCTTCTCTCCATTGCCATATTAAGGAGATTGCCGTATAATAGTATCTTGAATACAGTCATAATTATTTCACCGATTTATCTTATCTCAAGATGTAATGAAGTATTTATGGCTTTTTTGAAGGATGCATTTGATAAATTAAATCCAGCCAAAAGAGAAGAAAATGGATTAAAATATCATGAGAGAATACAGTTAGCACTTAGAAGTTATGCAGAGCTAATTATTAATTATGCTTTACTATACTATATTTTGGATCAATCTATAGGGCGGTTATTTAATCGGCCCATGAGGACATTAATTGATAGTATATATTTTAGTGCTATTACTATAGCGACGATTGGATATGGAGATTATTATCCTATCCATAACTTGTCAAAAATTTTAGTTATGTATGAAGTAATAAGTGGAACACTATTATTAGTAGTTAGTTTTACGGTATATGTTAATTTAGGTTTAAAAGATTAAGAGGCAATAAAAAAGCCTCTATTTTTTAGCAATAAAGTTAAAAACTTGACAACAATAAAGAATTTATTTTACATTATAAAAATGAGATTAAAATTGTGGGTGGTACAATATGAATAAAAAAACTTATGGAAATCAAAGTATTTCTTCTTTAAAAGGTGCGGATCGTGTAAGATTACGCCCAGGAGTTATTTTTGGATCAGATGGGATAGAAGGCTGTCAGCACTCTGTATTTGAAATATTATCTAACTCTATTGATGAAGCCAAAGAGGGGCATGGAAGCACTATAGAAGTTACCTTACATAAAGATTATTCTATAACTGTGCAAGATTATGGTCGTGGAATGCCTCTAGACTACAATGAAAAAGAAGGAAGATATAACTGGGATCTGATTTTTTGCGAGCTTTACGCTGGGGGGAAATACAATACGAATGAAGGCGAAAACTATGAATTTAGTTTAGGTCTTAATGGACTAGGAGCTTGTGCAACGCAGTATAGTTCTGAGTACATGAATGTAAAAGTTCATACAGAAGGTTACTGCTATGAATTAAGATTTGAAAAAGGTGAAAACGTAGGTGGGCTTAGAAAGTATAAAGAAGAGTATAAGTCAACAGGTACACGTATTCAGTGGAGACCAGATAAAGATGTTTTTACAGATATTAATGTGAAAAGTGAATATTTCCACAATATCTTGAAAAGACAAGCTGTAGTTAATAAAGGCATTACTTTTATCTTTACAGATGAGATAGAAGAAAAAGTAATAACTTATATGTATCCAGAGGGAATACTAGGCTACGCCAAAGAAGTTGCCCAGGAGAAAAACTTTACAGATATATTATTAGTTTCACAGGAAACTAAAGGACAAGATAGTCCAGATAGACCTGAATACAAATTAAAGTTTGAGATAGCATTGGGGTTCTGTAATGAATATACTATGCTAGAGTATTATCATAACTCAAGTTATTTAGAGTATGGTGGTTCACCTGATAAAGCGGTTAGAAATGCTTTAATGTACAGTATTGACAAATACTTAAAAGGTGAGAACCTCTATAACAAAGATGAAAAGAAAATAACTTTTATAGATATACAAGATAGTTTAATCTTGATTTCTAACTCATTCTCAACAGTAACAAGTTATGAAAATCAAACTAAAAAAGCTATTACAAATAAGTTTATTCAAGAAGCGATTCAAGAGTTTTTGAAAGACTATCTCTATATTTATTTCATAGAAAATAAAGATGAAGCTTTAAGAATAGCTAGGCAAGTGTTAGTTAACAAAAGAAGCCGTGAAAAAGCAGAAAAAACAAGAATCAACGTAAGAAAGCAGTTAGGCGGATCTATTGATATTACAAACCGTATCAAGAAGTTTGTAGACTGTCGTTCTAAAGATACTACTATTCGTGAACTCTATATCGTAGAGGGAGATTCAGCTCTTGGTTCTTGTAAACTAGGAAGAAATTCAGAATTCCAAGGGATTATGCCTGTACGTGGTAAAATTCTTAACTGCTTAAAATCGGATTTTGATAAAATCTTTAAAAGTGATATTATAATAGACTTACTTAAAGTATTAGGCTGTGGCATTGAAATTCAAAGTAAGCACAATAAAGACTTAAATACGTTTGATATGAATAATCTAAGATGGGATAAAGTTATTATCTGTACAGATGCCGATGTAGATGGCTACCAAATTAGAACGCTAATCTTAACGATGCTTTATACACTAGCGCCAAGTCTTATTAGAGAGGGTAAAGTTTATATTGCAGAAACGCCACTTTATGAAGTGAATACAAAAAATGATACCCTATTTGCTTATTCAGAGGCTGAAAAAGTAAAGATACTTAACTCATTAAAGACAAAATATACTATACAAAGGTCTAAAGGACTAGGTGAAAATGATCCGCAAATGATGTGGCAGACAACTATGAATCCAGAGTCGCGTAGGTTAATACAAGTATTACCAGAAGGTGAGAAGGCAACAAAAGATATGTTTGAGCTTTTACTTGGAGAGAATCTTGCAGGACGTAAAGAATTTATAGCAACATCAGGACATAAATATTTAGATTTAGCGGATATGAGCTAAGCTAGGATAAGGGAGGATACTAAACAAAATGGATGATAAGATTATTAGACAAAATATATCTGAAACTTTAGAGTCTAACTACATGCCATATGCGATGAGTGTTATTGTTTCAAGAGCACTTCCAGAGATAGATGGGTTTAAACCTTCACATAGAAAACTATTATACACAATGTATAAAATGGGGTTGCTAAAGTCAGCTAGAACAAAATCAGCGAATATTGTTGGACAAACTATGAAGCTAAATCCCCATGGTGATGCAGCTATTTATGAAACAATGGTAAGACTGACAAAAGGATATGCTGCACTGAATGTTCCTCTTGTAGATTCAAAAGGAAACTTTGGTAAAGTGTATTCTAGAGATATGGCCTATGCAGCATCTAGATATACAGAGGCTAAATTAAGTAGTATTTGCGAAGAAGTTTTTAGAGATATAGAAGAAAACTGTGTAGATTTCGTAGATAACTATGATGGCAGGATGAAAGAACCAACATTACTACCTGTTACATTTCCAAATATACTAGTAAATCCTAATCAAGGAATTGCAGTAGGAATGGCTAGTAATATTTGTAGTTTTAACTTAGATGAGATTTGTGATGCAACAATAGCTTATCTTAAAGATGCGGATGCAGATATGGGTCAGTATATTTTAGCGCCAGACTTTGCAACAGGTGGGAACCTTATCTACCATCCGGCTGAGATTAAAACAGTCTTAGAAACAGGTAGAGGATCTTTCAAAGTGAGAGGAAAGTATAGCTATGTAAAGAAAGAAAACTGCATAGAGATTACAGAGATTCCTTATACAACTACGGTAGAGGCTATTATAGATAAAATAGAAGATTTAGTTAAGATAGGTAAGATTAAAGAAATTTCAGATGTAAGAGATGAGACAGACTTATCAGGACTTAAATTAACTGTGGACTTAAAAAGAGGAACAAGTCCAGAGGTACTTATAGAAAAGTTGTTTAAATTAACAACATTAGAAGATTCCTTTAGTTGTAACTTTAATATTTTAGTAGATGGTATGCCTAGAGTAATGGGCGTTAAGACAATCATTACGGAGTGGTGCCGTTTTAGAGAAGGCTGTATCAGTAAAAAATATCAATATAATATTGATAAGATGGAGAAAAAACATCATCTTTTACTAGGACTTAAAGCGATTCTTTTTGATATTGATAAGGCGATAGCTATTATTAGACATACTGAAAAAGAAAAAGATGTAACACCTAACTTAATGAGTGAGTTTAGTATTACAGAAATACAAGCTGAGTTTGTGGCTGAAATCAAATTACGTCATTTAAATAAGCAGTATATTTTAAACACACTCAATGAAGTAGAGGAGTTAGAAAAAGAAATTGCTAGACTTACAGAAATTATAGGCAATGAGAAAAAGTTAAGAAAAGTTATTATAGATGAACTTAAGCAAACAAAGAAAAAATATGGTATGCCAAGAAGAACAACTATTTTAGAAAATGTAGAAGCTATTAAGTTACCAGATGATTTATTAATCGAAGATTATAATGTAAAGGTATTCTTTACATCTCATCAATACCTCAAGAAGATTTCACTTGCATCCCTTAGAAGTAACGGAGAACAAAAGATAAAAGAAGATGATAGGATTACACAGGAATTAGATGCGGCTAATAAAAGTGATATTCTATTCTTCTCTAATAGGTGTAATGTCTACAAACTTAAGATGTATGAAATAGAGGATTGTAAAGCCAGTCAATTTGGAGTATATTTACCTAATATACTTGATCTTGAATCTGATGAAGAGATTGTCTATGTACATGTAACAAATGACTACAGCGGGCATATGATTTTTGGATTTGATACAGGTAAAGCAGCTAGAGTGCCACTAATAGCCTATGAGACAAAAACAAATAGGAAAAAACTGATTAAATCATATAATACAAAAAATCCTTGTGTAGGTATGGGATTTGCAATCGATGAAAGTCTTGTAAGATTAGAAAGAATAGATAACCGAGTAGCACTTGTTAAAAGCACTGAGATTAGTGAAAAACAAAAAAGAGATTCACAAGGTGTGCAGGTTTTAAGTATTACCAAAAAGTTTGGTATGACAAAACTAGAAGTGATTACACCAAAACAGGGCGAAGCGTACCCTATAGCAAAAAGTGTACCTGCGACGCCTAAAGTCATAGAAGAATAATACTTAGTTGGGGGATTAAGCGATGAGAAAGCAAATAATGATGAGTAAAAGAATTATAGTTAAAATAGGAACATCGTCTTTAACTCATGTTAATGGCAAAATTGATTTAAATAAAATGGAGAAATTAGCCAGGGTATTAACTGATTTAAACAATCAAGGTAAGGAAATCATATTAGTATCTTCAGGTGCTATTGGAGCTGGAGCGCAAAGGATAGGGCTTACACAAAGACCAACTGAGCTTAGGTTTAAGCAAGCTACAGCATCTATTGGTCAAGCTATCTTGATGCAAATTTATGAAAAGTTCTTCGGGGAATATAACCAAGTGATTGCCCAGGTACTACTTACTAAGGATGTCGTTGTAGATTCTATCAAAAATACAAATGCAAAAAACACCTTGCATACTTTATTAGAACTTGGAGTTATCCCTATCATCAACGAAAACGACTGTATTTCTACAGCTCAAATAGAAGGTTATAGATTTGGGGATAATGACACTCTTTCAGCAACTGTTGCTGAACTGGTTGAGGCAGATACGCTTATCTTATTAACGGATATAGATGGACTCTATACCGATAATCCAAGAGATAATAAAGAGGCTACGCTTATTCCTTGTGTACAATGTATTACACCAGAGATTGAATCTCTTGGCAAAGGAGAAGGTTCAACTTTTGGCACGGGGGGTATGGCGACTAAGATTGTAGCAGCAAAAATTGCAGCCAAAGCACATGTTAATACAGTAATAGCTTGTGGTGATGATATTAAAGTGATTTATCAAATATTAGATGGGCAAGAGGTAGGTACTTGGTTTGTACCTAACTAGAAAGGATAAGACATAATGGAAATGGAAAAATTAATTGCTAGAATTAACGAACTAGCTAATAAGAAAAAAACTGAAGGATTAACTCCAGTTGAATTAGAAGAGCAACAAGAACTTCGTCAGAAGTATCTAACTATTTTTAAATCAAATTTTGCAAATCAATTGGCTAATACAAAAATCAAAACACCAGATGGAAAGTTGCATCCACTCAAGCATGCACCAACCAATAAGAAAAAACCAAATTAGAGGGCAGATTAAAAGCCAAAGACTAGCCTTAGCTAGTCATGAAATAGATGAGGCATCCGAGGTGATTAGTCATAAACTAGTCACTTTAGAAAGATTTAAAGCCTCATCTATTATTTTTTTATATGCCGCTAAAAAAGAAGAAGTACAAACAAAATATATTTTTAACTTAGCCAAGAAGATGAATAAGCAAATAGCGTTTCCAAAAGTATGTAATAAAACAAAGACTATCTCATTTTATCTAGTAGATAGTTTAGATGAATTAGTAACCCATACGTATGGGCGTATCGTATTAGATGAACCAGATCCTAGTAGACATCTAGCGATTATTCCAACAAATGAGACGGTTATGATAGCACCAGGATTAGTTTTTGATTATAATAAAAATAGAATAGGTTATGGTGGGGGTTTTTATGATAAATATCTAGATAAATACCCCGTTTATGTCATAGGGGTATGCTTTGCACTTCAAATAGTAGAAACATTTGAGAGTGAACCCTTTGATAAACCAGTAGACCTTATTGTGTCAGAAAAAGAAATTATATATTAGGAGGTTTGTATATGAATGTATTACAACAAGCACAAAATGCAAAGAGTGTTTCTAGAAAAGTTATGAATCTGACTGTGGAGATGCAAGAAAAAGCATTGCTAGCCGTTGCACAAACATTAAAAGAAAATAGTCAAGAAATACTAGTAGCCAATGCTATCGATTTAGCTAAAGCAGAAGAAAATGGCGTGAAAGGTTCTTTGGTTGATAGACTAAAGTTAACAACTGAGCGTATAGAAGATATGATAGAAGGTATTCATCAAATGATGCAACTTCCTAATAGTATTGGAGAAATAGAAAGTATGATTACTAGGCCTAATGGATTACAAATTGGTCAAAAAAGAGTGCCTATTGGAGTGATAGGCATTATTTATGAGGCTAGGCCTAATGTAACAGTAGATGCCTTTGCACTTTGCTTTAAAACATTTAATACGGTGATATTACGAGGCGGTAAAGAAGCTTTCCATACTAATCAGGCGATAGTCGCGCTTATTAGAAAAGCATTAGCAACATGTAATGTACCAGAGGATGCTGTGCAATTAGTGCAAGATATATCAAGAGAATCGGCTATGCAACTGATGAAGATGAATAAATATTTAGATTTACTTATTCCACGTGGTGGGGCAGGACTGATAAAGTCTGTTGTAGAAAATAGCACAGTGCCTGTGATTGAAACAGGTGTAGGAAACTGTCACATCTTTATTGATAAAGACGCTGACTTAGAAAAGGCTATTCCCATCTGTATTAATGCTAAAGCGCAGAGACCTGGGGTATGTAATGCGGTAGAAACCCTATTAGTACATAAAGAAATTGCAGATGAATGTTTAGAAAAACTTATTCTAGGCCTTAAGCAAAATAAGGTAGAGATAAGGGGAGATGAAACAGTCCAAAAATGGGAAGGCGTCGTGCCTGCTTGTGAAGAGGATTATGCTACGGAGTTTTTAGATTATATCGTAGCTATTAGAGTAGTTGCAAGCTATGAAGAGGCAGTGGATCATATTTATACTTATAGTACAGGACATTCAGAGTGTATTATTACTGAGAGCTACACAAGAGCTCAAAGCTTTTTAAATGATATAGATAGTGCAGCTGTCTATGTCAATGCTTCTACACGTTTTACAGATGGTTTTGAATTTGGATTTGGAGCAGAAATAGGCATTAGTACACAAAAACTTCATGCTAGAGGGCCTATGGGGCTCAAAGCACTAACAACCACTAAGTATATTATTTATGGTAATGGACAATGTAGGCAGTAAAATGTCTATTTGATATTTAAGATCAATCAGTGCACAATAAGAACGAATGTTCCTTTAAGGAGAAAGTGATGCTAGCATATTTAAACGGAAAAATTACGGAAGCCTATAATCAATATATTGTTTTAGAAGTCAATGACATAGGTTATGAGATTTTTATGGCGGGACGTGACTTTAGTTACTCAGTGAGCCCAGATGGTCTAACTAAGATTTATGTTCATGAACATATTAAAGAAGATGCCCATGATTTATACGGTTTTCCAACTAAAGAAGAAAAAAATCTCTTCAAAAAATTAATTAGTGTAAGTGGGATAGGTCCAAAAGGAGCAGCTCAAATTCTGAATATGTATTCTCCAAATGAAGTGATTAACTTTATTATAGCTGGAGATACTAAGGCACTTAGTAAAGTAAGTGGCATAGGGCCAAAGACTGCTCAAAGAATGATTTTAGAACTGAAAGATAGTATGAATAAAATTTATGAAGTCATTACAGAGTTACCTATCTTTGCAGCGACAGAAACAGATTATAAATCAGATGCTATAGGGGCACTTGTTTCTCTAGGATACCAAAGTCAAGATGCTACAAAAGCAGTGAATGCTATTTTTGACTATGAAGATACAACAGAAACACTTATTAAAAAAGCTTTAAACTTATTAATGATATAGAAGGGAATGGTGACGCATGAGTAAAAGAATAATGTCTGCAGATATTCAATTTGAAGACCAAGATGTTGAAAGCACCATACGCCCTCTGAAGTTAGCTGAGTATATAGGTCAAACGAGCACAAAAGAGACACTAAAGATATTCATAGAGGCTGCTAAGCATAGAGGAGAATCACTAGACCATGTACTTCTTTATGGACCACCAGGACTTGGTAAGACAACACTGGCAGGAGTCATTGCCAATGAAATGGACGTAAAGTTTAAAGTAACAGCAGGGCCTGCTATTGAAAAACCAGGAGATATTGCGGCTATTCTTAATAATTTACAAGCTGGAGATATTCTTTTTATAGATGAGATTCATCGTATGCCAAGGCATGTAGAAGAAGTTCTATATTCTGCAATGGAAGATTATTTTATTGATATTATAGTAGGAAAAGGACCGGCAGCTAAGTCCATTAGATTGACACTTCCTAAGTTTACTTTAGTAGGAGCGACAACGAGGGCTGGTATGCTGAGTTCACCACTTAGAGATCGTTTTGGAATTATCCAAAGATTAGAATATTACACACTAGAAGAATTAACGCAAATTGTCATGCGAACAGCAACTATTTTAAGTGTAGAATTACAACCTGAAGGTGCCATGGAGATTGCAAAATGCTCTAGGGGAACACCAAGACTGGCCAATAGATTACTGAAGAGAGTAAGAGATATTGCCCTTATTAAGTATGCAGGAAAGGTTGTTGACACGGAGATAGCACTTAGGGCGCTTAGTCTGCTAAATATTGATAAACACGGTTTAGATGAATTGGACAGAAGGATTTTAATGACCATTGCTATTCAGTTTAAAGGTGGGCCGGTAGGCCTTGAGACCCTTTCCGCAACAATTGGTGAAGAAAAAGATACATTAGAAGATGTCTATGAACCCTATCTTATGCAACAAGGACTTCTTCAGCGAACACCACGTGGAAGGATGCTTACGCCTTATGCCTATGACCTTTTAGGCATAAAATAAAACACCTAGTTGGGTGTTTTATTTTATGGGTTATGATATAATAAGTGCTATACAGTCAAAAGAATCTAAATGTGTGAGAAATTCAGACTAATAGATAGGTTATTTTGAAAAAATGGTAGTTTTTTACTATAGTATATGATATAATTACAAAAAATATGAATATATTATTGTGGTGGGGTGTTTTATGGCGAAAAATAAAGTGGAAGTTATTATCGGTGGTAATATATATTCACTACAAGGCGATGAGTCCAATCAACATATCCAAAAAGTTGCTGCTATGATAGATCAAAAGATAGCAGAAATTCAAAAGACTTATGGAACTAAACGCCTTAGTACTTCCCAAATCCATATGTTGTCAGCTATAAATATTGCTGATGAATATCTAAAAACAAAAGATGAGTTAAATCTTTATGTAAAAGAGCTAGAAAAATGCAGTGAAGAAAATCTAGCCTTACTAGAGCGTATAGAGGAAATGGGACTAGAAATCAACAGACTAAAAATGAATGCTAAAATAAAATAATGGACGACTAGGGGGAGGTGTATACTTCCCCTTTTATAATGACAGATAATAAAGAAAGAAGGAAAAATAAAGTGAATAAAGTAGAGTTACTTGCACCCGTAGGAAAACTAGAAAATGCTTATGCAGCAATTGAAAATGGAGCAGATGCTATATTTGTAGGAGGAAAGTTATTTAATGCAAGACAGTCTGCAGATAACTTTAATGATACTGAATTAGAAGAAATTATTAAATACTGTAAGCTAAGAGATGTTAAAGTCCATGTGACAGTTAATACGCTGATTAAGAATGAAGAATTACCACAGATGTATGAGTACTTAAAGTACCTTGCAAGTTTAAGTGTAGATGCTATTATTGTGCAAGACTTAGGTGTGGCACGTATGGCTAAAAAATATTTTCCAGAGCTTACACTACATGCTAGTACTCAAATGAGTGCACATAGTATACAAGACGTAGAATTACTTAAAGCAGAAGGATTTGAACGTGTTGTTTTAGCTCGAGAGTTAAATATTGAAGAAATCAAAGAAATTAAGAGAAAAACGGGCATAGAGATAGAAACCTTTATTCATGGTGCATTATGTTATGCTTACTCCGGACAGTGCTTATTTAGCAGCTTTATAGGCGGAAGAAGTGGAAACAGGGGAAGATGTGCTCAGCCATGTCGTATGCAATACTCCTTACACAAAAAAGGGGAGCAAGTAGTAGACAGCTTACATTTACTCAGCCCAAAAGATATCTGTGCCATAGACCTTATTCCAGAACTAATAGAGGCAGGGGTTGATTCCTTTAAGATAGAAGGGCGCATGAAATCACCAGAATATGTAGCTTCTGTGGTTAAAGAGTATAGGAAATATATTGATAAAGCTTTAGAAAATGGATCAAACTATCAAGTAGCAGATGAAGATATTGCACAGTTACAATCTATTTTTAATAGAGGAGGATTCTCTAAAGGTTACTACCATCAAAAGTCAGGTAGAGATATGCTAACAGAGAAAACACCAAAAAATATAGGACTTAAAATAGGGCATATTGTAGATTATAACTATAAAACTAAGATGGCAACTATCTTCACAGATAAGGCATTAAATCCGGGAGATGGACTTGAAATATGGAATACACATAAGCACACAGGGACAGGAATTTCTAAAAAATATGAAGCAGGTCAAACTTTTACAGTTCAATTAGCAGAAAAGGCTGATAAGGGTAGTCCAGTCTATTTATCTAAGAACCATACTTTACTTAAAGAGCTTAAAAAGACTTATGAAAAAAATAACCGCAAGATAAATATTGAAGTTAAAGTTGTAGGGCATATAGGACAACCTATTAAGTATACTTTAAGGTATCAGGACTTAGAGGTAACAGTAGAAGGTGAAACGCTAGAAAAAGCAATGAATGCACCAACAACTAAAGAAAATGTAGTAAAGCAACTTTCAAAATTTGGATCAACTTCATTTAAAGTAAATAATTTTGAGATAGAATGGGATGAAGAAGCTTTTGTTATTATTAGCAAACTTAATGACTTAAGAAGACAAGCAGCTGAGAAACTAGAAGGAAAAATTCTAAATCAAGAAGATTGGATTACTCAAAAAGCTTATAAACAGGTGCATTTAGCAGAAGAGGCTAAAGGTGAAGATTATACAGCTTTAGTAAGCAGCATGGAGCAGCTTAAAGTTTGCGTAGAAACAGATGAAATCAAACAGATTTATTGGGAATGGCATTATGATAATGAAAAAACTTTAGAAGCTTTAGCCTTATGTAAAGAAAAAAATAAAGAATGTTATCTCGTGCTACCTTATATTATGAGAGAACCAAGCTGGGAAAAATATAAGAAGGAATTAGACTTCTGGTATGAGCAAGAGATAGACGGTTTCCTATGTAGAACGCATGGACAATTTTATTATTTAAATAGAGGACTGAAAAAGCTTCATTTAGACTATAATTTAAATGTGTTAAATAATGAAACAGTTGCCTACTGGAAAGAGCAAGGTGCACAGCGTATTAGTGTTTCTATGGAACTTTCAAAAGGAGAGCTTAAGCAAATGGAAGGACCGATAGAAAGAATTATTTACGGGCATCTTCCATTAATGACAACAGAACAGTGTATATTAGGCAATTATAAAATGTGTAACAAGACACATGCTGGTAATTATGAGTATACCTTGAAAGATAGAAAAGATAGCTTATGGCAGCTTACAACAGACTGTAAGGCTTGTAAAATGCAGATACTAACAGAGCATCCACTTCTTACTTATCCAGAACGTGATATGAAAGAAACTCATATTCACCATTACAGATTAAACTTTACAAAAGAAACGGGTAAAGAAACAAAGGAAGTGTTAGAGCATCTTTTTAAGGGAAGAGAATTAACTAAGGAAACAGCCTTAGGCAATCTATTAAAATCTATAGAGTAAGTAGGTGGTTTAATGCCCTATTTAAATTTATTTATATTATTAAGTAGGTATATATTTGTAGGTTTTGCATTAGTTTTTATTATAGTAGCTTTTAGCTTTATGAAGCCTTTTTTACCTTATTCATTAGGGGATAGTAAAGCTAAAAATAATTTATTGTATTTATGTATTACTTTTTTTCATATAGGTGGAAGTAGTATTCTTATTGCAAAAGCTGCAGATGCAGTGATAAGGCAACAAATAGTTATTAATAGTATAGTAATGTTTTTAGTGATTACACTAACGACAATAGTGCTTAGACTATGTAAAAGATACTATCAGCTTATTCTATGGAATATAGTGTTTTTCCTTATGGATGTAAGTTATATCATGCTTGAAAGATTAGATGGGGAGATGGCAATCAAACAAATTGGCTGGATTATAGTAAGTCTTGCTGTTGCCATCTTTGTCCCATGGATTTTTGTAAGGCTTATTCATTATAAGTATAAGTATTTCTATTTAGGGATAACTATCATTATGATGCTATTACCTTTTATTTTTGGAGATTCAAGAAATGGTGCGATTAACTGGGTAGAAATCGGTGGTATTTCTTTTCAGCCGTCAGAGATAGGTAAAGTGACACTTATTATTTTTCTAGCAGGCATTTTACATGACTTTAGTAAAAGTAGAGATAAGCTAAAGAAACTCTTGCTGGCGGGCGCAAGTGTAGGTTTTGCTTTGATATGCCTAGTCTTACAAAAAGACTTAGGCGGAGCATTGTTATATTATCTAACATTCTTGGTTATGTTATTTATAGGAACTCAAAAAGTTTGGTTATCTTTACTAGGGCTTATAGGGGGGATAGGTGCCTCTATAATAGGCTATAACCTCTTCTCTCATGTAAGAGTCAGAGTAGAAGCTTGGCTTAATCCCTGGGCAGATATATCTGGTGGAGGTTATCAAGTTGTTCAAGGATTATTTGCTATGGGAACTTGGGGATGGTTTGGCAGTGGGCTTACCCGTGGGATACCAAGTAAGATACCTTTTGTGACGACAGATTATATTTTTGCTGCTGTAGCAGAAGAGTTTGGAAACTTATTTGCTATTGTAGTAATACTATGTTATTTTGCTATTATTCTTCAGGGGCTTAAAATCGCACTTCTACAGAAAGAAAAATTCTATATGTTCGTTTGTATAGGAATTGTCACTTTGTTAGGGTTCCAAGTCTTTATTATTGTAGGTGGAGTTCTTAAACTTGTTCCACTAACAGGAATTACTTTGCCATTTGTAAGTTATGGAGGAACATCCATGCTAGTAAGTGTAGGAATGATAGGCATTTTAAGCATACTTTCCTATAAGGCGAAGAAAATACCGATAGAGGAGGATGGAACTAAATGAATAATAAAAAAATAGTATATAGTATATTAGGCTTATTTGCAGCAATATTTTTGCTGCTTGCTGGATATATGGCATACTTTACTGTCTTTGAAAGTAAAGATATTGCAGTACATCCTTATAATAGAAGGCTAGATCACCTTGAGGGAGAAGTAGTTCGGGGAACAATATATGATACAAATGGCAATATCTTAGCCGTGACTGAAGATGGGGAAAGAGCATATCCCTACGGCTCAAGATATGCTCATGCAGTAGGCTATTCTGGAGTAGGTAAATATGGAGCAGAGTCACTCACAAACATAGAGCTACTTTATCCTGATTATAATTTAAAGTCTATTTTTCAAAACACGTTTACAGGCAAGAAATTTGAAGGTAGAGATGTTGTATTAACATTAGATGATAGATTGCAAAAAGCTACTGAAGAAGCTATGGAAGGGTATAAAGGGGCAGTTGTTATACTTGAGCCATCTACAGGGAAAATAAAAACCATGTATGCTAACCCCGCTTTTAATCCTAACAATGTGGCAGATAACTGGGATAGTTTAGTAGCAGATGAAGAAAATAGTCCTCTTATTAACCGTGCAACACAAGGACTTTATCCGCCAGGTTCTATCTTTAAGGTTATACCAACCATTTCACTTATAGAATCTTATCCAGAATATAAAGATATCGTCTATCAGTGTACAGGAAGCATAGCAAAAAAGAATTACTCTATTAAATGCTATAATGGCATAGTCCATGGTGAGATCACACTAAAAGAAGCCTTTGAGAAATCTTGTAATACTTATTTTGTTAATTTACAAGAATATATTTCAGCAAAACAATTAGAAGAAGTAAGCGAGCGCTTGTTATTTAACACAGCTTTTCCTCTGGATTTAGAATATAGTAAGAGCCGTTTGGATGTAGGGAAAGACAGTACGGATTTCGATATATCTGCAGCGTATATAGGCCAAGGAAAGACATTGGCTACACCTATACATATGGCAATGTTAGCGTCAATGATTGCTAATGATGGGGTGCTAATGGAACCGTATATTTTTGATTATTCTAAAAACGAAAAGGGTAAGGTGCTTCTTAAAAATTTACCAAGTTATCATAAGGCATTAATAGATGAAAAAATAGCTAAGATTCTTCAGGAGTTAATGATAGGGGTTATTGATACAGGAACAGCAAGTAGGCTTAGTACAAGGGGATTAATAGCTGGTGGTAAGACGGGAACCGCAGAAAATGAAACAGGAAGAGATCATTCTTGGTTTATTGGTTTTGCGCAGAATGAAGAAAGACCAGAAGAGAAAATAGCTTTTGCAATCATTGTAGAAAATGGTGGACAAGGAGCCAAAGCGTTAGAAATAACTCAGCAAATTCTTAGAGCTTTTGTCTATTTAGAATAAAGATAAAAGTGTGTATTGTTTGAGCTTAGTATATTTTAAATCATAAGTTGAAAAAATTCAAAAAAAGAGATATACTTAACTAAGCTAGAGGTACTATAAAGAAAGACAGGTGATAACATGATACAGACTGTCAGTTGCGGAGGCGTGGTCATTCATAAAGGCAAAATTCTCGTACTATATAAAGACTACAAACATAGATATGTAGGGTGGGTACTACCAAAGGGAACGGTTGAATTAGATGAGACGCATCAAGCTACAGCTATTAGGGAAGTAAAAGAAGAATCAGGGGTAGATGCACAGTTAGTAAAGTATATAGGATCAAGCCAATATACTTTTCAAGGTAAGGATGATATGGTAAGTAAAACGGTTCATTGGTATTTGATGAAGGCAGATAGTTTTTATACGAAACCTCAGAGGGAAGAGTATTTTATAGATGCAGGATACTATAAGTTTTATGAAGCTTATCACTTAGTGAAATTCTCGGATGAAAGATATATCTTAAAAAAGGCTTATAATACTTATTTAGAAATGAGAAAAAGCAATGAATGGTTTGCTAAGCCGGATCAGGGTAAAAAATTTAAATGAAATAATCCCGGTTCATTCTAGGAATGAACCGGGATTATTTTGTGATGCGGATAAAGGGAATCGAACCCTTACGATGTTACCACCGGCAGATTTTGAGTCTGCTGCGTCTGCCTGTTCCGCCACATCCGCTCGACTAGAATATAATAGCATAATATAGTAAGTATTGCAACATAATAAATTATATTTCAGTCTAAAACATAATTTGATATTTTATACTAAAGTGCAGTATAATGACATAAAGTATGGATTTAAAAAGGAAAGAGGGATAGAACTTGGATGAGGCCATGGAAAAAAAGTTGATTAAGCTAGCCCAAAAAGGCAACTCATCAGCTTTTGAAAAACTTATTATTAAGTATGAAAAAAATATTTATAATATTTGTCTACGCATGTTAAATGATGAACATGGAGCTTATGATGCAGCTCAAGAAGTTTGTATGAAGATATGGAGGCAGCTCCATATCTTTGAGGGAAACTCTAAATTTAGTACGTGGATTTACCGTATAGCGACTAATCAATGTTTAGATATACTTAGGAAATATAAAAATAAAAATGAGATTTCTATTTATCAAACTAATAAAAATTCAGATGATGAATGGCTATTAGATATAAAAGATGAGAAGGCAGATATTGATAAGCATATGGAGCAGTTAGCCTTACAAGATGTTATGCAGATTGCTTTATCAGAACTAAAAGATGAATACAAACAGGTTATTGTCTTAAGAGAATTACAAAATCAAAGTTATGATGAGATAGGAGATATACTTAACATTTCACAAGGGACTGTTAAATCACGTTTATCTAGAGCAAGATCAGCACTTAAAAAAATTTTGAGTCAAAATAAGGAACCTTATCTATCATTCTTTCGTCAAAATTCTATGAAGGAGGATACTCTATGACATGTGAAAATTACTTAGAACTTTTATCATCATACCTAGATAATGCATTATCCTTAGAAGAGCAAAGTGTATTAGAAGCTCATCTTAAAGCGTGTAGTAAGTGCCAAGAGGAATTAGATAACCTAAAATGGATTACATCCTGTTTAGATACAGTTGAGGATAGACCACTACCAAAGGACTTCCATGAGAAGTTGATGAGAAAAGTTAATGAAGAGAAGAAACCAAAAGGTAATAGAAATAAATTTTTTGCAGTTGCATCAAGTATTGCTGCCGTTATGATTCTGGCGGTTGCTTTTATTGACCAAGATCCACAGACGATAGTGCCACAGCAGATGAGTATGGGAGAGCCGGAAATAGCATCTTATTCGATGGAAAGAAGCATGGAAAACGCCAGTACGGAAGCGGTGGTAGAACAAAGTAAGCAAGGTAGAAATGTAGCTAGTGACACTCCGGTAGTAGGAAATAAGATAGATAGAGCTATAGCACCTATGGCTGTCTTAGAAGATACATGGCACATTACGTGTGAAGATACAAAAGAGCTATCTAGGGCAATAGAAAAAATATCTGAAGCAAATGATTATAAAGTACAGACGATTATTCAAGATACAACGATTCAGATGACATTTACAGAGTCTGTAGATCGCGAAATATTAAAGAGTAGTATTGAAGAAACGGAAGGTATTGAAGAATTTTTGATAGAGGAGTTTCAAAATAATCAATTGACCTTAATTATTATGGAATTCACACCCTAAAGGACTTGACATTATTTAGGTATTTTGTTACATTAGATTCATTGAATAAATAGAGATTACGATGAAAAAGAAAAGTAATAAAATCCAGGGGTATCAGCGAGATTGGAAAAGTGTGAGCCAATTACTACTCGTTTTATGAAGGGAACTTTGGAGTAATCATTTCAAAAAGAGGAATACTTTTATTTAAGTATTCAATAAGGGTGGAACCGCGGAAGCTATGCCTTTCGTCCCTTGCTATTAAAGCAGGGGGCGAAAGGCTTTTTTGTGTCCACAAATATGAAAATACAGGAGGAATAAAAAATGGAAAACAATATGCAGCAAATTGTAGCGGTTGCAAAATCTAGAGGATTTGTATACCCAGGATCTGAAATTTATGGAGGGCTTGCAAATACTTGGGACTACGGCCCACTTGGCGTAGAACTTAAAAATAACGTAAAAAAGGCTTGGTGGAAAAAATTCATTCAAGAGAGTCCTTACAATGTAGGGGTAGATTGTGCGATTCTTATGAATCCGCAAGCATGGGTAGCATCAGGGCACGTAGGCGGATTTGCCGATCCTCTTATGGACTGTAAAGAATGTAAAGAAAGATTCCGAGCAGATAAAATCATTGAAGATTTCTGCCATGAAAAAGGTGAAGATGTAGTAGTTGATGGATGGAGCAACGATAAAATGAAAGCATTCATCGACGATAATGCTATTGTTTGTCCAAGTTGTGGTAAACACAATTACACAGATATTAGACAATTCAACCTTATGTTCAAAACATTCCAAGGGGTAACAGAAGATACTAAAAACGTTGTGTACTTAAGACCAGAAACAGCACAAGGTATCTTTGTAAACTTCAAAAATGTACAAAGAACAAGTAGAAAGAAAGTACCATTTGGTATTGGTCAAGTTGGTAAATCTTTCAGAAATGAAATTACACCAGGTAACTTCATTTTTAGAACACGTGAATTTGAACAAATGGAATTAGAATTCTTCTGTAAACCAGGTACAGATATTGAGTGGTTTAATTACTGGAAAGATTACTGTAAAAACTGGTTACTTAACTTAGGTGTGACACAAGATCACATGAGAATTCGTGACCATTCAGCAGAAGAATTATCTCACTACAGTAATGCAACTTCAGATATTGAGTTTATGTTCCCATTTGGATGGGGAGAATTATGGGGAATTGCTAGCCGTACTGACTTTGACCTTAAGCAACATCAGACACATTCAGGTCAAGATATGAGCTACTTTGATCCTACAACAAACGAGAAATATGTACCATACTGTATCGAGCCATCACTTGGAGCTGACCGTGTAACATTAGCATTCCTTTGTGAAGCTTATGATGAGGAAACTTTAGAAGATGGAGATACAAGAACTGTATTTAGATTCCATCCAGCACTTGCACCAGTAAAAGCTGCTATTCTTCCATTATCTAAAAAATTGTCAGAGCAGGCAACAGAAGTTTATCAGACACTTGCAAAACAATTCAATGTAGAATTTGATGAAACAGGTTCAATTGGTAAGAGATATAGACGTCAAGATGAAATCGGAACACCATTCTGTATTACATTCGATTTTGACTCATTAGAAGACAAAATGGTAACAGTAAGAAATAGAGATACTATGGCACAAGAACGTATTTCTATCGAAAACTTAGTGACATATATTCAAGAAAGAATGGAATTTTGATTATTTTGTGTAAAAAACAGTTAACTTAATTGTCTAAAATTAATATAAATTATAAAATACTCTAGTCAAGAAAGAATTTTGTGTTATAATAAAATTCGAGTAAGGAAATAGAGTATTTTTTTTATATTCGTCGCTGATTTAGAAAGTTCATCTATTTTCAAAACAATACTAGGAGGTTATTTGACATGGGCCAAAAATGGGTTTATATGTTTAAAGTTGGAGAGGCAAAAAATAAAAATCTTCTTGGTGGAAAAGGAGCAAACCTTGCAGATATGACACAACTTGGGTTACCAATTCCACAAGGCTTTATCGTAACAACAGAAGCCTGTACTGAATACTACAATAATGGAAAAGCTCTTTCAGAAGAAGTTGAAAACCAAATTAGAGAAAGCCTTAAAGAATTAGAGATTGAATCTGGCAAAAAATTTGGTGATATAGAAAATCCTTTACTTGTATCAGTTCGTTCCGGAGCTAGAGTATCTATGCCTGGTATGATGGATACAGTACTTAACTTAGGTCTTACAGACTTAGCAGTAGAAGGATTAGCTAAAAAAACAGGCAATGAAAGATTCGCATATGATTCATATCGTCGTTTCATTCAAATGTTCTCAGACGTAGTCATGGAAATACCTAAGCCACGTTTTGAAAAAATTATTGATGGAATCAAAGAAGAAAAAGGTGTAACTCTTGATACAGATCTTACTGCAGAAGATTTAAAAGAGTTAGTTGCTAGATTTAAAGCTTTATATGAAGAAGAAAAAGGGGAAGAATTCCCACAAGATCCAGAAGCACAATTAATGGAATCTATCAAAGCGGTATTCCGTTCATGGATGAATCCTCGTGCCAATGTTTACAGAAGAATGAATGATTATCCAGCAAGTTGGGGAACAGCAGTAAATGTACAAATGATGGTATTTGGTAACATGGGAAATACTTCAGGTACAGGTGTTGCATTTACAAGAAACCCATCTACAGGTGAAAATAAAATTTATGGTGAATACTTAATCAATGCACAAGGTGAAGACGTTGTAGCTGGTATTCGTACACCAAATCCAATTACACAACTTGAGCAAGATATGCCAGAAGTATATGAAGAGTTTATGGCAATCTCAAACAAACTTGAAAATCACTACCGTGATATGCAAGATATGGAGTTCACAGTTGAAGAAGGAAAACTGTACTTCTTACAAACACGTAATGGTAAAAGAACAGCTGAAGCAGCTCTAAGAATCGCTGTTGAATTAGTTGCAGATGGAACTATCACAGAGAAAGAAGCAGTACTTCGTGTAGAACCAAAACAATTAGATCAATTACTTCACCCAATGTTTGATCCTAAAGCATTAAAAGCAGCTCATGTGATTGGTAAAGCATTACCAGCATCACCAGGAGCAGCAGCAGGTAAAGTGTATTTTACAGCTGAAGATGCAAAAAATGCAGGAGCAGCAGGTGAGAGAGTTATCTTAGTTCGTCTTGAGACATCTCCAGAAGATATCGAAGGAATGGCAGCAGCTCGTGGTATCTTAACAGTACGTGGAGGCATGACATCACATGCAGCAGTAGTAGCGCGTGGTATGGGTACATGTTGCGTATCTGGATGTGGAGAAATCAAAATAAGTGAAGAAGAGAAATACTTCCAATTAGGCGGAAATACATATAGAGAAGGCGATTACATATCACTAGATGGTTCAACAGGAAACATCTATGGTGAAGATATTTCAACAATAGACCCAGAAATCACAGGTGATTTCGAAACATTTATGAGCTGGGCAGATCAGTACCGTGTACTTAAAGTACGTACCAATGCAGATACACCAAAAGATGCACAAAATGCAGTAAGATTTGGTGCGGAAGGTATCGGACTTTGCCGTACAGAGCACATGTTCTTCGAAGAAGATCGTATCATGAAAGTACGTAAAATGATTGTTGCAAAAACAGAAGCAGAAAGAAGAGAAGCATTAAATGCACTTCTTCCACTTCAAAAAGGTGACTTCGTAGGAATCTATGAAGCTATGGAAGAAAGACCTGTAACTGTTCGTCTTTTAGACCCACCATTACATGAATTCTTACCACATTCAGATGAAGATATTACAGCTCTCGCAGTAGAGATGGGTATCACATTTGAAGATTTAAAAGCAACAGTAGAATCATTACATGAGTTTAATCCAATGATGGGACACAGGGGATGCCGTCTTTCAGTTTCTTATCCAGAAATTGCAGAGATGCAAGCACGTGCAGTTATTGAAGCAGCAATCAAGGTGAAACAAGAAAAAGGATTCAACATCATTCCTGAGATTATGATTCCACTTATTGGAGATAAAAAAGAATTACAATATGTTAAAAATATTGTAGTAACTGCAGCTGATAAAGCAATTGAAGAAGCTGGTATAGAGCTCAAATACTCAGTAGGAACAATGATTGAAATCCCACGTGCAGCTGTAACAGCTGATCAAATTGCAGAAGAAGCTGAATTCTTCTCATTTGGAACAAATGACTTAACACAAATGACATTTGGATTCTCACGTGATGATGCAGGTAAATTCCTAGAAGATTACTATGCAAAAGGTGTATATGAATCAGATCCATTTGCTAGACTTGACCAAAATGGGGTAGGTGTTCTAGTTCAAATGGCAGTAGAAAAAGGAAGAAAAGTTCGTCCAAATATCAAGCTAGGTATCTGTGGTGAGCATGGCGGAGATCCATCATCTATTGAATTCTGCCATAACTTAGGACTTAACTATGTATCTTGTTCTCCGTTCCGTGTACCTATTGCACGTTTAGCAGCAGCACAAGCAGCATTGAAAAATAGCTAATTTTATAGTGAAAAATACTAACCCTGCATAGATTATGCAGGGTTTTTTGTGGATGTATACAAACTTGATTTCTAAAAAGAGGAAATAGAGAACCTGTGTGGTATTTATATAGAGTATGGAGGTGTCAAGGTATGTGTTATAGAATGATGCAAGAAGAGTTAGAAAAAAATTCTTTAAGTATTTATGCTATGCAATCTGCATATTCTAAAGGAAGACAAACATTAGAAGAAGAATGTGAAGTCAGAACAGCTTTTCAAAGAGATAGAGATCGTATTCTTCATTCTAAAGCATTTAGAAGGCTTGCGCATAAGACACAAGTATTCATTGCGCCAGAAGGTGATCATTATCGTACAAGGCTTACACACACTTTAGAAGTTGCACAAATATCTAGAACGATTGCAAGAGCACTTAGACTTAATGAAGATTTAACAGAAGCTATTGCACTTGGGCACGATTTAGGTCATACACCGTTTGGGCATACTGGAGAGCATGTATTAGCTAAATTTACAACACCTAGTTTTTCACATAATGAGCAAAGTCTTAGAATTGTAGAAAAATTAGAAAGAGAAGGTAAAGGGCTAAACTTAACATGGGAAGTAAGAAATGGTATACTTCATCATCAAACATCAGGAAGTCCAAGTACACTTGAGGGAAAAATTGTTCAGATATCAGACAAAATAGCCTATATCAATCATGATATAGATGATGC
>JAVVPO010000014.1:0-33020 GCA_036655715.1 Cellulosilyticaceae bacterium
TTAGGAGTCAAAAAACATTTATTTCATCGGCTTATCTTTCACACGACTACTCTATAATAATAACACTTTGAGGTGATTAAAAATAACCGATGCTTATAAGAAGAAAGTAATTAATTTATCAGAAGAAAAAGTGTGAATCATCATACTACAACTCTACTTTCCAATACTTTTTCTAATGCTTTGTCTAGTGTCCGCATTTCTTCTTCATGTTGCAATATTTGGATTCTTACATCTTCTATCTCTTCTTCAAGATAATTTATATGCTCCTTAATCTCCTCTAATTCACGTTCAACATATGGCATATTATTCTCTAATTCCACTAGCTCTTTCATTTCTTTTGCTAGTAATATATCTTTACTCCTTAACTCTTTTTTAAGAATTCTAACTTCTACTAGTTCTTCCTCATATTCCTTCTCTTCTTGTATTTTCTCTCTTAGTTCTTCCTCAAACTCAGATATTTCAATATCTAACTCTTCAATCTCTTTCCTTATTTCCAGCTTTGTTTCTTCCATTTCTTCTTTAGTTAGTATGATCATTATTGCTTCCACTCGCTCTTCAAGTATCTCACTGTTCAGCATTTGATTTATATCCATGTACTTCCCCCCTAGTTGAAATAAATAGAATTTATAATCTACAACTTTATTATATTACTTAATATTATTAATTTCAATCTATTCTGACAATAATTTCTGTATTTATCTCTTTTCAATAAAAAAATGGCATCAACCTCTTCACAATAATCTTCTTTCTCCTCTTTATAAACGTATCTGCCGTAATATCCAGCAGCTCGCAAATCCTACCTACTGTATACCTCTTGAAGTACTTCATCTCAATCAACATATACTCTTCTTCTGTGAGTGTCCCTAATACATTTTCTACCCTTCTTAGTTGCCTTTCTTGCCTAGCAATTGCGCCTGTGATAGCTTGAACCTTTTCCTCTAGTTTTTCATCACGTGCTATAACTTCATCCTCCACAGCGCTACTGAATGCATGTGTGCTACTTCCAGCCTTCTCATTACCACTTGCACCCCTTATGCCCACAACCTCATTCACATCTTCAAGGTCTAACCTTAGATTATCTATCTCAACTTTTAGCTTTGGGAAGTTATAAAGAATTCCCTCCACCTTACTGTAATGACTGTCTTTCATTCGCTGTCCCTCCTCATGTTATCCTAATGGCTAGAGTATCCTATCTAGCACCTCCAGTATTTCAAGTTCTAGTATGGTATCAAATCCTTCTTCTTTAAGCTGCTTTAACTTATCCCACACTTGGTGTAGCTGCATAAAGTATTCCATCTCACTCTGTCCCTCTTCATAGGCCTTTATAACTTGTGTCTTTTCTGTCCTTGCCTGCTCTAAGGTAATTTCTCCTTTGGTGTACTGCTGGTATAGTCCTCTTGAAGCTATATAGTATGCTTGCTCGTAGATATTTAGTGAGCTGGGTAACTCTGAGCCTTGCTTTGCTAATTGGTCTAATTCTTTTATATTCATGTTGCTCCTCCTTTTTATGAGGCATTGTGTGAACAAAATGTGAATGAGAGGGGGAAATGGGCAAAAAAATAGGCCTAAGCATGATGCTCGACCTGATATGTGTGATTTTATACCTCAAAACCTCTATAATATGTTTTCAATGTATTTACTCTTGAAAACAGTTCTAAAATTTGGTATATTTATTAATAGATTTAAACAGTGTAAACGATATAACCTAGCAGTTTTTAATGCATATAATTTCGTTATCTATTGATACTCAAAGGTTTGAGGTATTAATTACAACTCACCTTACAGCCTGAAAATGACACCATGGAACCTATCTGTGGCATTAATATAGAAATTGTAGGTAAGGTCATTGGCCTATTTAGAGAACTATAGTATCTATAATGGGTTAAAAAGAAAAATGCACTATTTACTTCTAATTAGATTAGAAGTAAATAGTGCATTTTTTGTTAAGTTTTTTTATTAGACTATAGATTAGTTTAAAGAAACTAATCCTTTATTTTTCATTGTCTGAAGTGACATCATAATACCTAATCTTGCGTGGTAGCTTGTAAGGCCTCCTTGGAAGAAAACAGTATAAGGTGGTTTAATGGGTGCATCTGCACTTAGCTCAATAGAAGCTCCTTGGATAAAGGCACCTGCTGCCATAATAACTGGCGCATCATAACCTGGCATATCCCATGGCTCAGGTGTTACAAAGCTATCTACTGGAGCACCTTTTTGAATACCTTGGCAAAAGGCTATAATATTTTCTGGACTTTCCATATTAATAGCTTGAATAATATCGCTTCTTACTTCATCTTTTGTAGGCATAACTTTAAAACCTAATCTTTCATAGAGTGCAGCTGCAAAGACGGCACCTTTTAAGGCATTAGCTACTACTTCAGGTGCTAAGAAAAGTCCTTGTAATACAGGCTGATTCAGACCTAATGTCGCCCCTACTTCTTTACCAAGGCCAGGAGCTGTAAGACGCATAGCTGCATTTTCTACATATTCTTCTTTTCCTACGATATAGCCACCAATAGGCGCTAGACCACCACCGGGATTCTTGATGAGTGAACCAACTAATAAATCTGCTCCAACTTCTGTCGGCTCTATAGTATCTACAAACTCACCATAACAGTTATCTACCATACAGATAATATCTGAACGAATACCTTTGATGAAGCTAATCAGTTCATCAATTTGTGCTACCGTAAAAGTAGGTCTATAGCTATAACCTTTTGAACGTTGAATCGTAACCATTTTTGTCTTTGGTGTAATAGCTGCTGCAATAGCATCATAATCAAAAGAATAGTCTTCTTTGAGTTCAACTTGTTTGTAGTTAATACCATATTCAGCTAAGCTACCATTAGTAGGTCTAATACCAATGACACCTTCAAGGGTATCATAAGGCTTACCTACTGGTGATAAAAGCTCATCACCAGGTCTTAAATTACCAAATAAAGCAACTGTAAGGGCGTGGGTTCCAGACATAAGCTGAGGTCTTACAAGCCCAGATTCTGCTCTGAAAATATCTGCATAAATTTGCTCTACAACTTCTCTACCTAGGTCATTATAACCATATCCAGTTGTAGCGGCAAAGTGGATATCACTTAATCTATTTTTTTGCATAGCATGAAGCACCTTAGCGCCGTTAATATGCATTTTTTTCTCAATAGTGGCAAACTGCTCAGTTAGTTCTTTTTCAATATCAAGACAGAACGCTTCTGTTTCAGACTCGATGCCAAATAGTTGGTATAAATCATTCATCACCTAAATCTCCTTTGTTGTCATAGAATAAGCTATTATAGCTTATTCTACCGAAAAGTACAACTCCCCTTAAACTCGGGAGTAAGTGGCACTAAAATCTAAGCGTAAAAATGAGAGCAAATGTTTTGGATTTTTTCACCTAAAACATTTGCTCTCATAACTTAGTCTCTCACAAAATTATTCGCCTTGTGTATTTAAACTTATAACTCTTGATGGACAAACAGTTGATATAGCATGTTTGTAGATCATTTGTTGTTTGCCATCACTTTCTAAAAGAACAATAAAATTATCAAAACCTCTTACTGTACCTTTTATTTGAAAACCATTTGTTAAGAATACGGTTACAAGAACTTTATCTTTTCTTAATTGATTTAATAATAAATCTTGAAGGTTGACTGCTTTGCTCATAAAAATTACTCCTCCTAGGATATTCATAGTTATTTTTATTGTATATGATATTAGTATACTTGTCTATAAGATGTTAAAATTTAACGAGTATTTCTAATCAAATTATGGACATCTCACTACTTATTTATACATTAAATTACCATTTTTGTAAAGGTTCAACTAATTTCAATGTGCTTTTTCATTTCATCTACTATAAGTATGGCATTAAAACTAAGCTTATCTACATCTATAAAAATAGGTGTAGTCTGGTGTCTAAACCAAGTGAGTTGTCTCTTGGCATATTGGCGAGTATTTTGTTTTAATTTATCAATACAATCATCTAAGGTAGATTCTTGTCTAAAATAAGGAAAGAATTCTTTATAGCCTATAGCCTTCATAGAAGTCATATCTTCTGTAAGCCCTTTATCAAAGAATGATTTCACCTCTGATACGACTCCCTCATCAATCATCTGATCAACCCTTTGATTAATACGGCTATAAAGTATATCACGCTCCATATTTAGTACAAAGAAGGTATAATCATAAGGAGATTCCATTTGAAGACGTTTATCTTTTTGAATAAAATTATGTGAAGAAATAGGCTCTCCTGTTTGGTGATAATATTCTAAAGCACGGATTACACGCTTACTATTGTTTGGATGAATAGCCTTTGCACTCTTAGGATCTATTTCTTCTAGCAGTTGATGGACATGAAGGGGACCTTTTTCTAATACAAGTGCAGCTAAACTATCTCTATAGCTATGATCTTCCTTAGTCTCTTCAAATTCTGTATCAAATAAAATAGCATTGATATAAAATCCTGTTCCGCCTACTAAAATAGGTACTTTACCTTTTGCATGAATGGCGTCAATATACTCAGTAACTTTATTTTTGAACCAAGCTACATTACTGCTTTGGGTAGCATCTAATTCATCAATCATATAATGAGGAATACCATCCATTTCTTCTGGTCTTACTTTCGCCGTACCAATGTCCATTTGTTTATAGAGCTGCATAGAGTCGGCAGAAATGATTTCGCCTCCCATTTGCCTAGCGAGCATGACACTTGTTTTAGTTTTCCCTGAAGCTGTTGGACCAGCAATAAGTATTAATGGTTTTTTTGTCATATCTTCCTATATCCTTTTAAATATTTTCTCAATATCTGAGTGTCTAAGACTAACTATAGTTGGCCTACCATGAGGACAAGTATAGGGATTATCTAACACTAAAAGTTCTTCAATTAGATTTTTACATTCTATAGAGTCTAATTTATCATTGGCTTTAATAGCACTTTTACAAGCCATTTGGATGATTTGTTCTTCTCGCAAAGTATATAAACTTTGCGTTTTTTTCACGTCTAAGCTATCTAACATTTGCTTGAAGGTATCCATGCCTAGGGGTTTGTTAAATAAATAAGGGACTTCTCTTAGGATAATAGAAGCATCTCCAAAGATTTCTAAGTTAAAGCCTAGCTTTTCAAAAAGGCTTAAGTTTTCTTCTATTAAAATCATTTCTGAGGCTGGTAAATTAATAGTCTCTGGCATTAAGAGTACTTGCGTTGAGACGCTGCTAGTAGTGAAGTCTTTCATAAACCTCTCATACATAACTCTTTCGTGAGCCGCATGTTGATCAATAATAAGCACTTCTCCTCCGTGCTCAATAAGCCAGTAAGTATTAAATAACTGACCAATAATTTGGTAGTCAATACCTTCTTTGGGTTTTCTAACAGGATGAGATGGTGGAGAGGTAACTTGCTGTAAGCTATAATCTATAGGAGTCTTAGGACTAAGCGGCATAGTGTCTACTGCTGGTGCTATCGTATGAGCATCAGTGTGTAGGCTGCTTGTAGTGCTATCTCTAACCATAGGCTCTGATAATTTGTTCAATGATTCTGAATAAGTCTCTTGCTGACTAGATTCTCTTACATCTGCTTCGGTTTGATAAGAAGATAATTTAAGGTCAGAAGTATCTTCTGGATTGCTAAATATCTTAGGTATAGCAAGTGATTTATCTAATGACGTTTTCTTTTCTTTCTTAATCATAGCCGAAAAATTAAGTTCATTATGCTCTTTGCGAGGGGCAAAGAAAGTATCTACCAATAGCTGAGTATTTGCATCAGCATCTGCTTTAAACTTAGGTTTTTGTGTGAAAGTTTGGGAAATACCAGGTATCAAATTTTCTTCTTGTAAATGTGAAAGAACACCATTATAAACCGTTTGATAGATCATATCTGAATCCTTGAATCTCACTTCTAGTTTTGTAGGATGTACATTGACATCTACTAGGCTAGGGTCTAAATTGAGATGGAGTATGGCAAAAGGAAATTTACCTACCATAGTGAGCGTTTTATAAGCTTCTTCTACTGCTTTTTGAAGGAGGAAACTTTTAATATAGCGGCCATTAATAAAGAAGTGTTCGTAGTTTCTGTTACCTCTTGTAATACTAGGCTTACCAAGGAGACCAACTAAATTAATATGATGCTGACTATAATTAACCTTAATAGTGTTTTTAGCAACTTCTTTACCATATAAACTTAGTACACAGTTTCTCAGGTCGTGAGTTCCTGGGGTATTAAAGATTAACTTGTTATTTTGAATATATTTAAAAGAAATCTCAGGATGTGCTAAAGCTAGTTTATACATATAGTCAGCTATTTTACTAGCCTCTGTTCCAGCAGTTTTTAAAAAGGCTTTTCTAGCAGGTATATTGTAGAAAAGATGTCTCATAATAAATGTTGTCCCATCAGGACAGGCTATTTCTTCCGAGGCTTGCAATTTACCTGCCACGACTTCTACTCGTTTCCCCGTTAATTCACCTGAGGTCTTACTAATAAGTTCGACCTGTGAAACAGAAGCAATACTAGCTAATGCCTCACCTCTAAAACCTAAAGAAAGTACTTCTAGTAGATCTTCTGCGCTGGTAATTTTACTTGTAGCATGCCTTAAAAAGGCAATTTCTACTTCGTCTTTAGGAATACCTTTGCCGTTATCTGTAATGCGCACAAAATCTATACCGCCATTTTTGATTTCTACGGTGATAGAACTGGCTTTTGCGTCGATACTATTTTCAACTAACTCTTTTACAACAGAAGCAGGTCTTTCAACCACTTCTCCTGCTGCAATTTTATTAATAGTATGGTTATCTAATATTTTGATTGAGGACATTTTGTCACATCCTTCACTATCTTAGTTTCTTTTGTAATTCATAGAGCACTTCCATTGCTTTAAAGGGTGTTAAGTTCATGACATCTACATGTCTAAGTTCATTAAGCACATTTTCGTTTACTGAGCCAAATAGCGTAAGCTGAGAGGTGTCTACCTTGCTAGCTTTAGATGGCTTAGGTAACTCTGTAGTTACTAAAGGTGTAATAGGTAAGATTTGCGGCGCTTCTATAGGTGCCTTAGTTGTTTCTGCTTGGATAAAAGCTTTCATATCTTTTTGCTGATCACCTTCTACGGTAGCCATAATATGTCTTGCTCTTTCTAAGACAGAGACTGGAAGGCCTGCAAGTTTAGCAACTTGGATACCATAACTATGATCTACACTACCTGATACTATTTTGTGGAGGAAGATAATATCTTCACCCATTTCTTTAACAGATACGCAGTAGTTGCGTAAGCCATCTATAGTATCTTCTAGGCTAGTTAATTCGTGATAATGAGTTGCAAATAAAGTTTTGGCTCCAAGAAGCTGCTTATCAGCAATATGCTCAATAATAGACCATGCAATGCTAAGTCCATCAATGGTACTGGTACCACGGCCTATTTCATCTAGAATAAGTAAACTGTTACGTGTAGCATTGTTAAGAATATTAGAAACCTCCATCATCTCGACCATAAAGGTACTTTGTCCAGAGGCCAAATCATCTGAGGCGCCTACACGTGTGAAAATACGGTCAACAACACCAATAGTTGCACTATCTGCTGGGACAAATGAGCCAATTTGAGCCATAAGGACAACAAGAGCTACTTGTCTCATAAAGGTTGATTTACCTGCCATGTTAGGCCCTGTAATAAGATTGATAAGATTATCCTCGTGATTGAGATAAACGTCATTAGCAATAAAGGTATGAGCGCCCATGATCTTTTCAACAACAGGATGTCTGCCTTCTTTGATGTCTATGGTGTCTCCTTCATTAATCACGGGTTTAACAAAGTTGTTTTTATAAGCTACATCAGCTAAAGAGGAAAGCATATCAAGTTTTGCCAACATACTTGATATACCGAGAAGTCTTTCAATTTGAGTAGCAACCCCTTCTCTGATTTCTACAAAAAGGTTGTATTCAAGTGCAGTAAGTTTTTCATCTGCTCCTAATACTTCCTCTTCTATTTTTTTAAGTTCTTCCGTAATGTAACGCTCACAGTTAGAAAGTGTTTGTTTTCTAATAAAGTGCTCTGGGACTAAATGACTATAGGAGTTTGTAACTTCTAAGAAGTATCCAAAAACTTTATTATATTTAATCTTTAAATTTTTAATGCCTGATTTTTCTTTTTCAGCAGCTTCCACATCACGTAGCCATGAAGCGCCTTTAGCTTTGATTTCTTTAAGTCTATCGACTTCTTCGTTAAACCCTGCTTTAATAAGATTACCTTCTCTAAGAGAGATAGGTGCCTCTTCTATAATGGCACGATCAATCACATCATAGACGTCTTCTAAAGTATCAAATTGGCTATAGATTTGTTTAAGATAGTCACTTGTTACGACACCTAAGCTTTCATAAATAGCTGGTAACATACCAAGAGATTGCTTCAGTGCAATAAGTTCTTTGGCATTACATGTGCCATAAGCTATTTTACCTACTAATCTTTCAATATCGTAGATTTTATTAAGAGAATCAAACAGTTCTTCTTTAAGAAAAAGATTTTCTTTAAGTTCTTCGGTAGCTTCTAGCCTAAGGTTAATTTGATTAGCATTAATAAGTGGCTGCTCAATGCACTTACGAAGGTATCTAGCTCCCATAGCTGTCTTGGTATGATCAAGCACCCAAAGTAAGGAACCTTTACGTTTTTTCTCACGTAATGTTTCTGTAAGCTCTAAGTTACGTCTTGTAGAAGCATCTAAAAGCATATAAGCATCTACGTTATAGATCTCTATCTTACTAAGATGTGAAAGTGAGTTTTTTTGAGTTTCCTTTAAGTAGTAAAGTAGGCTAGAAGCTGCAAGTGCACCGCTACTATAAGGCGTAATGCCTATGCCTTCTAAAGCAAGAACATTAAAGTGATTGATAAGAAGCTTATTGGCTAACTCACCATCTAAACAATGCTCTGGAATTTCCTCACTAATACAATTGATGCGAAGTGTGATAAATTCATGAATTTCTTTTTCTGCATAAATACTAGTACTCATCATACACTCTACTGGAGAAAACTTGGCTAACTCATCAAGTAATTTTTTGTTTTTATTTAAGCCACTTATTTCAGTAAGATTCCACTCTCCTGTGCTGACATCACAGATACTAAGACCATAGATATCTTCAGATAGGACAATAGACGCAATATAATTATTTTTACCTTCTTTTATATTGGCACCCTCTATAATCGTTCCTGGTGTGATAATACGTACAACATCTCTTTTTACAAGACCTTTAGCAAGGGCAGCATCTTCTACTTGTTCACAAATAGCTACTTTGTATCCTTTCTCTACAAGTCTTGAAATATAGTTTTCAGCAGCATGGAAAGGGATTCCGCACATAGGAGCCCGCTCTTCTAATCCGCAGTCACGACCAGTAAGCGTAATTTCAAGTTCTCTTGAAGCTGTTAGTGCATCTTCAAAGAACATTTCATAAAAATCTCCTAGCCTAAAGAATAGGACACAATCTGTGTGCCTATCCTTAATATCTAGGTATTGTCTCATCATTGGTGTAACATTCATTTTTTTCACCCTTTACACTAACTCACCCATTAAATAGTGAGATTTGGTTCCTGTTATTTTGACATGAACAAACTGTCCGATTAAGTTACTATCAGCATGTGTATGCACTAAAAGACCATTATCTGTCCGGCCACTTAAAACTGTTTTATCAGTCTTGCTTGTGTCCTCAAATAAAACCTCCATAGTATGACCAATATATCTTTGCATAAAATCATAATCCATCGGATTAACAACAGCAAGAAGACGGTTGAAACGGTCTTTGATAATAGGTTCTTCTACTTGATTCTCCATAGTTGCGGCCGGCGTTCCTGTTCTCTTGGAGTAGATAAAAGTAAAGGCGCCTGAGTAACCTACCTCTTTGACTACATCTAAAGTATCTTCAAAATCTTCTTCTGTTTCACCAGGAAAACCTACGATGATATCTGTAGTAAGTGCGATATCAGGAACAGCTTCTTTAATCTTACGAACAAGTTCTAGATAGCTTTCTTTGGTGTAATGTCTATTCATTTTTTTTAGAATAGAAGTACTCCCAGATTGGAATGGTAAATGAACACTTTTGCAAACATGGTCACATTCAGCTAAGACACGAATAAGCTCATCACTTAGATCCTTTGGATGAGGTGTCATAAAACGAATACGCTTAAGTCCTTCTACTTCATTTAATTCTCTAAGTAACTGAGCAAAAGTCATAGGTTCTTCTAAATTCTTCCCATAAGAGTTAACATTTTGACCAAGAAGCATAATTTCTTTTACACCATCAGCTACAAGACACTTTACTTCATCTAAGATATCTTCTTTTGTGCGGCTACGTTCACGGCCTCTTACATAAGGTACGATACAGTATGTACAAAAGTTGTTGCAACCATACATAATATTTACGCAAGATTTAAACTCATGTTTTCTAATACTTGGTAAATCCTCTACAATATCTTGATGAGAATCCCAAATATCAAAAACAGCATCTCCTGTTTCTAAGCGTGTCTGAAGAAGCTCAGGGAGTTTATATGTATTATAAGTGCCAAAAATCATATCTACAAATTTATAATTTTTTTTAAGTGTATCGACAACCGTATCTTGCTGCATCATACACCCACATAAAGCAATAAGAAGATTTGGATTTTTTCTTTTTTGGGCTTTAAGATGACCTAAGTTACCAAAAATTTTGTTTTCTGCATTTTCTCTTACACAACATGTATTATAAAGAATAAAATCTGCTTCTTTTTCTTTTTCAGTCTTTATGTATCCTATTTGCTCTAACATACCTTCGATTTTTTCAGAATCGTGAGCATTCATTTGGCATCCGAATGTAGCTACGCAGTATTTAAGCCCTTTATCTTTTATGTGACGTGATAACATAGTAATAATATCAGTTTGACGTTTTGCTTCTTTAGTGGATACATTAATTACTTGTCGTTTACTCATTTGCTAAGTTCCTCCTTATAATTTAAATAACCTATTTCTATCTCATTTTACAGTAAATAGCACAGCCTTTCAATTAAATTTCCATTTATATTAATTCATAATTTAAGTAAAAAGGAGCAAAATAGATTATAAATGAAAACTTAAATAAAAGGAGCGACCCATTTGAAAAAGCTAACTAAATGTCTACTCTGTTATAGTCTTATACTTACCATGAGCATTAGTCTTTCTCATCAGTTACTAGCTACGGCAGATAGACCAATTGATATAGAGCTCCCCAAACCTATAGAAGATGAATTAGGTGACACGGAAAGTCTAGAAGATGATGAGAAAACGATACTTAAACTTACGGAGGAAGAACTTACTGAAAAATTCAAAGTAATTCTCACCGATATGATTGATAAACGTAATGGATATATCCTACATGGAGATGATGAAGGTCTTAAGTCTTTGTACAATACGACTATCAAATTAAGCTCATACGCCTATGAAAGTGAGGCAACTAAACTTAAATATTTAAATAACTGGGCTCAAAAACAATGTATAAAATTTAATAGTATAGAGTCTATTCTTAAAATGCGGAAAGTAAGAGATAGAGAAAATGGTCTTTATGGCATGACTTGTAATGTAAGTACGGAGTTTAGCTATAGTTATAGTGATACACCTGAAATAGAAAACAAGTTTAAATTAGGGACTTCCCACTACATCCATCTTAAAGAAGATGGGGATAAATATATCATTGTTAAAGAATGGTATACAGATCCTTTTGCCGATTCTTTAGATATGGGGAATATTAAATCTGAGGAAGTAAAAAAGTTTATCCTTGAGCAAAAAGCCCCTACTTACGAAATAAGTGAAAGAACTAAAAAAGCTATTGAGTATGCTCATAAATACTGTGGAATTGGAGAAAATGAGCAACTGTTTAAATATAATAAAGATTATATAGATTGTAACCCACGGGGTGGAGATTGTGCCAATTTTGCCTCACAAATCCTCCACGAAGGCGGGGGCTTTAAAAAGAATGGGACTTGGAATTATGATGAAGATGGTACAAAAGCTTGGGTCAATGCACAAGCCTTTAAAAATTATATAGTCTCTAGTGGTAGAGGGGGATGCATTGCTAAAGGATCTTATAATAAAGTGTATAAAGCAGCTTACCAATTAAGACCCGGTGATTTTGTAGCCTATGAAAAAAAAGGAAGAATTACGCATATCTCAACTGTCACAGGCTTAGATTCTAAAGGCTATCCACTTGTAACGTGTCATAATACAGATAGGCTATTGGTCCCTTATGATTTAGGCTGGAGTAACAAGAGTATTACCTTCCATTTGATTGACGTATATTATTAAAATGAATGTGATGGAATAAAGATAAGATAAATGAAAATAGGCAGGTCGCATGAAAAACGTTACAATGCGTCCTGCCTATTTTCTATACGGATAGTTTGTTTTTTGTATTCACTTGGGGTCATGCCCATAACCCTCTTGAATACTGATGAGAAATAATAGGGAGAGGAAAAAGCAAGTCTATCTGAGATTTCTTGACTAGAGAGTCCCTCACTAAGTAAAGCCATAGCCTGATGAACTTTCATTTTTGTTACATATTCCATTGCGCCTACGCCTACATATTTTTTGAAAATATTTTTTAGTGTACTACTGCTAACATTGCAATGGGTACAGATTGTTTCAATCGTGATAGAAGTAAAAAGATTAGCATGAATGTAAGCTATCACTTTATCATAATTTTCTAGCCTAATAGGTTCATAGGTATACTTGGTAGTGACATCTTCTTTTTGCCGGATAATATTGATAATAAGAAGTTCTAGATAGTTTTTAATCGTATGGTCCATACCTAGAGGTGGCTGCTTGAGAGACTCTAACTGACTAGCATGAGTCACTGTATTGTACTTTGTACGAAGTAGGGAGCACTCCTCTATCAGAAGATCTATTAAATGCTTAGAAGACTCAGACAAGGTGCAAATAGTAGATTCTAAAGCGGGTAACTTAGTATCCAAGCTAAAACTTATAATAAATACTTTAGGACAACTATTTTGGGTAGACCATATACTATGAAACTCTCCTGGTTTGTGAAAGACGATTTCACCCTGCTGTAATTCAAAAATTTTATCGTGAGCCATAATACCTACATGTCCTTCTTTGACATAAACTAATTCCCAAAAGTTATGGACCTCTCCTTTATATTTGTAGTCTCTATCAAAACATGTATTATAGACTGTGAAAATGCCGTTAACCCTAAAAAGACTGCTACTTTCTCTAGGTGTATAAATAACATCTGACAAATAACTACCTCCTTTGACCAAAATTATAAATTATATACCCAAATTCTTATTTTTTATATATTTGGATTTATATATAATAAGTTTATCAAATAACTCGCTATTCAGCAAGTAGGAGGAAGTATCATGAAACAAATAACCGCAATTGTAGTAGGTGCAGGTCTTAGAGGTGCACTATCTTATGCACCATATGCTCTTGAAAATCCAGGAGAGCTAAAAATAGTAGGGGTTGCAGAACCTATTGAAGCAAGAAGAAAAAAACTACAAGAACTTCATAATATACCAGAGGAAAATTGCTTTGAAAGTTGGGATCAAATACTGGCTATACCAAAGTTTGCAGATGCAGCGCTAATCTGCACACAAGATCAAATGCACTATGAACCAGCTATGCAGGCACTAGAACTCGGCTATCACTTATTACTTGAAAAACCTATTGCACCAACAGCCAAGGAATGTGTTGATATTAAAAATAAAGCTAATGAAAAAAATCTTCATGTTGTGGTTTGTCACGTCCTTAGATATACTACACTCTTTAAAGAACTTAAAGAACTTATTAGCCAAAATAGAATTGGCAAAATTATGTCTATGACACACTGTGAAAATGTATACCACATCCACCACTCTCACAGTTTTGTACGTGGTAATTGGAGAAATAGTAAAGAAAGTAATCCTATGATTTTAGCTAAATCTTGCCATGATTTAGATGTAATTCAGTGGCTTGCAGATGACCTTTGTACAAAAGTTTCTTCTTTTGGAAGTCTTAAATTCTTCTGCGAGGCTAATGCACCAGAAGATGCGCCTGCGTACTGCCTAGATGGCTGTCCGCATAGTGACACTTGCGCTTATGATGCAGCTAAAATCTATGTTAAAAACAAACAATGGGGAGCTTCTGCTTTTTGTGAGGATCCAGCTAACCCGGTTCAGGTAATTGAAGACCTTCGCCATGGAGATTATGGGCGATGTGTATTTAGGTGTGATAATGACGTAGTTGATCATCAAGTCGTTAATATGGAATATGAAGAGGGACTGACAGTAGCCTTCTCTATGTGCGCATTCACGCAAAACTTTAGTCGTACGATGAAACTAATGGGAACCTATGGGGAAATTAGAGTACTCTTTGGTGATGAACATATTATTGAAATCTATGACTTCAGAACAGGCCGCAAAGATGTGCTCTATCCATACCAAAATAAATCAGGACATGGCGGCGGAGACTTCGGTATTATGAGTGACTTTGTAAAGCTTTTAGCAACGGGCAAGAAATCTTCTGCTCTTACTTCTATTGATGTTTCTGTACAAAGCCATCTATTAGCTTTTGCAGCTGAAAAATCAAGACTTGAAAGCCAAACAATACATATGGATACATTTGAAGGCTAATAATTTAGAAATACTTAAATCTAAATAAAGAGAGGATGCTTTTTTCTTAGAAAGCACCCTCTCTTTGTTTTTCGGTTTAATATATTATTTAACCGCTTTGTAGCTATCTAATGACGTGACTACAGCTTTCATTAGCTTTTTTTGATAATTAGGGTTAGATAGCATCTGATCTTCATTCCAGTTGCTCATAAAGCCCATTTCTAGTATGACAACGGGTACTTGTGACCAGTTAAAACCTGTCATATCATTTCTTTCAAATATGCCATTCACTTTAACCCCATTTTGAGAAAGTGTATCTTTTAAAAGGGATGCGTAGCGATAACTTGCTTCATAAATGTTTTTTGTATATTTACTTTCTTTAGAAGGCACGAGAATGGTTGCACCTGTTTTGCCACTATTACTGATACTATCGCAGTGAATACGAATAGTCATATCAGCTTTTGACTTATTGGATACCCCTGCTCTTTCCGCATTGCTGATATTCACATCATTTGTTTCACGAGTCATGACAACCTGATAGCCTTTTGCAGATAAAAGCTCTTTCAAGATAAGAGAGGCTTCTAAATTAACAAGGTATTCAGCCTTCTTAGTCCCCACACCTGCTGTGCCAGAAGAGACTCTTGCTTTTGTCTGGCCAGAGTCTGGGGCAATAGGCTCTGGTTTGCCATCCCCTTTTGCTTGATGCCCTGGATCTATGCATACGACAAAAGGCTTCTCAACTTGCTCTTGGGTTGTAGCAGCTAAAGCATGAACTTGCAAGCTACTTATTCCTAGTATTAAACTGCATAAAATACATAAACCATAATATTTTTTCTTCATCATAACCTCCTTATATAAGTTAAAACTTCCTAAACTTAAAGTTACCTAAGGTCCTTAGAATTATACATAGGCAAAATCACTTTAAAGTAATTAAGTACAGTTACACTCTAAAAAAATAAGCTCTAGGCATAAGAAACCTAGAGCTTATTTTTTAGAATGTAACGAGTTTGTTGAAAAGTTTTTTGTTTTTTGTCAATTCATTTGTGTTTCCGATAACACAAATCATATTTTCTTTTACCATTGTATCAAATAAATCAGCAGACGCTCTAATACTTTCAAGTGTTGTATTAAGGACTTCTTCACGTTCTTTTTGAATCATTTCATACGTAATGTGACAAAGGTAATGGGCAAGAGCTCGCTCACTTTTTTGCTCCATCGTTAGGGGATAGTCTAACCCGCCTATAGTACCTATAATATATTTAAGAAGCTCGGCGTCATCTAAGTCAAGCTTACGTAGGAAACTGCCGATGCCTTTATAAACTTTCAAAGTATCTACTAGCCCAGGATCACAATAAGAACAAATAAGCAGATTGCCATCTCCGCTCATACTTAGGTCACACCCATAGGCACCACCTTGTAGGCGTACTTTATCCCATAGGTAAGTACTATTAAGTAGATTACTAATAACGTTTAGGGTACCATTATAGGCATAACCTGATTTCTTGAAGTTAAACCCTTGCGCAATAGCTTGCACACCATTTGCAGTGAGATAAGCCTCATTAGATGCCGGCGGTATAAGTGTGTAAACCGGCTTCTCATAATAACCACTTGGTAGGCGGTTAATAAAGCCTTGGAAGTGCTGGGTAATCTGAGCATAATCCTGAGATTGACCTGTAATACTTAGCATTAGATGATTTTTTTGAATAAGCTGAGTATAAATAGCTTTTAGTTTAGTGATTATCTTCTCAAAGTCTCTATCAAAATGCTCTATTAAGTCACTTAGAAATCTATAATAAGCTATACCTGCTACGTGATCTTCATAGACTGCGGAAGCAGAGAAATAACTATAGAGCCTTTTGCTTACGCGGTACTCTGGCGAGCTTACAAAGCTTCTTTCTAATTCATATTTAATATAGTCTAGAATCTCTTTTAGCTTTTCTTTTTCATTAAAGAGGCCTTGGGTGGTCACCTCATAAAGTAAATCTATCAAATTAGAAAGCTTATGTGTAAAAGATTTACTTGTTATTTTAAACATAGGTTGGTAGCTATCCGTATCGTTAGAATCGGTATAAGCATTGATAGTACAGTTAAGGCCACCTGTTTGTTTGTTGATTTCATTTTCAAGTGCGCTATAATGATAGTTTTGTGTACTTAGATAAGTCAGTGTATTAGCGAGTAGCCCTAAATAAGAAATATCTTCTTGGCTTATGCTACTTGCATCAAATAAAAGATGGGTATAGATAATGCCATGGGTATCTTGTGGATTAAAAATAATTTGCACTTCGCCCTCTTGACTTTCTACTAAGGGTACAGCACTTATAAGTGGTTGAATATCTTGTAGGCCGAGTGTAGGGAGTAAGGCGAGATCCTCAGGTGTATTATCTAAATCCTGGATAGCATCAAGCTCATGATTTAAATCAATGAGGCTAATGATTTCTTTCTTACTTAAACTTTGTTTATAAGCAGCTAATTCTTTAGCTAGCGCAGTCTCTTCTAACTGTTGTAAATCTTTGTTAGGTTCCATGACTAGCAAGATATAGTGAGGATTATCTAAAAGGTATTTTGTTATAATACTCTCGAAATAGCCTTGGTATTTAAGTTTATTCATTTTTTCTAAATGACTTTTATAGCTTAGGTGGGTAAAAGGGTGACCGCCATAAAGTATACTTGTTTGGACGTCTTCACTATAAAGGAGCCCTTTTGGTTCCCACGGCGTATCTGCTTCTTCTAAGGCAAAAGTAGCTGTGGAGATAGCCGCTTCTATTAAATCTGGATCTAACCCTTCTGAGGCAAGTGCATGGAGTATCTCGAATACTTTAATCTTAAAAGCTTCTGAATTCTTACCCTCACTGCCATTTAAAACAATAGAAAAAGTCGGCTGTCTTTTTCCTGTATCATAGCCTGATTCTTCAATGACTTTGCCGAGGCCCCCATCTCCTACTAAAGCTGCTGTTAAAGGAGATGCTGCACTCTTTAACAGCATATGTTCTAGAATCTGAAAAGCAAGTCTAAGCTCTGTGTTTAGTGTTTCACCGACTACAAAACTTAGGGATAAAATAGATTTCTCATCTAAACTTTCTTCATCTGTAATGGGATATTGTTTATAAACTGTGCGAGGGGAGTCAAAAGGTTCTTGCATAGGAATTTCTAAATTAAAAGGCTGTTTCTCATACTGACAAAGGTAGTTTGTATCTAGAAGTGCAAGTTGAGCTAATAAATCACCATCGCCATATAAGTACAAGTTGCAATTTGAAGGATGATAATGCGTTTTATGAAAAGCTAAAAAATCCTCTTCAGTAAGTGTAATGATTTCTGAAGGTACTCCTCCAGCATCATAAGCATACACCGTATCAGGATATAGTGCTTTGTGTATTTCGTATTCCATAAGTGTAGAAGGCTCAGAGTAATCCCCCTTCATCTCATTGTAGACAATCCCATTATAAGTAATAGCCTCTTTTTTACTTTCTAGAGCATAGTGCCAACCTTCTTGTTTGAAAATATAAGGGCGTGTATAAATAAGCGGATTTAAAACTAAATCCATATACACTTCCATTAGATTCATAAGGTCTTTATTATTTTGACTGGCACAATAGTACATCGTCATATCTTTATATGTACAAGCATTAAGACTTGTATTTAAAGAGCCCTTGTCCATCTCTATAAAGGTATCTTTTAATGGATACTTTTTAGAGGCGCAACACACAGCATGCTCTACAATATGGGCAACCCCTGTATTATCTCTAGGTGGTGTTTTAAAGCTTATGGTAAAAACTTTTTGAGAATCTTCATTTGCAATTTGAACAAGACTTGCCCCACTTTTTTCATGAATAAAATATCTTGCTAAACCACTTAACTCACCTATAAATTTTTCTTCTATTAATTTAAAGCCATGATAAATACAATTAATTTGCAAATTCATTAGTAAACCCTTCTTGTTGCGACATAAAAAACACTCACCTTGACTCATAGTTTAGAGAAAATAGGTGAGTTTCCTTTATCTTATTGTAATACATAGATTAAGCCCAGGCAATAACTTTAAACTTCCATTACGTATCTATTTAGGCTGACCTTAAAGGCAAGCTATAATTTCGTCTTTGAAAACTTGTCTTGCATCCTCGGGTGAAACAGATAATACTTTTCCATCCCATCGCATAACAGAAACGGCTTGAGAACAATTCTTTAAACAAAGCTCTTCATGGATTTCTACTTTTTCATCTAATTGATGATACGCTATAAGCTGCTTAAAACTAGACATCACTTCATTAGAACCCTTCAAGTGGCAAGCGCTACCGATGCATATTTTTATTGTCTTCATTATTTATATACCCTCTTTCAAATGTGCTATTAATTCTAAATGTTGCATACTTATATATCATAATGTTATTAGAATTTTTAGTCAACTATTTTATGGAAAAAATTAACAATTATTTTATGTAGTAGTTATCTAATAAATATTCTGCCAAAATGTATCTAATCTTTTTAATTTAATCTCGATTAAGTTATTAGAATGGCATATAATATCTTTAGCGGCTAACCTTATGAAAGACTATTCATTTAAATAGCATATGAGATTATTTTGTAGAATCAGAAGGAGGCAATTATGGCAATTAAAATTATAACAGACAGTACAGCATATCTTACAAAGGAGTTTATAGAAGCTTATGATATCAAGGTTGTTTCGCTTAACGTCATCTTAGGTGGTGAATGCTTAAGAGAACTAGACTTATCGAATGAAACATTTTATAAGCAAATGGATAGCATTAAAGAAGTTCCGACTTCATCTCAACCGACGCCAGATGAATTATTTACGGCCTTTGAACAAGTCGTAGCTGATGGAGATAGCGTAATAGGGATTTTTCTCTCTTCAGAGATGAGTGGCACTTATGCTAATACCCACTTAGTCAAAGAAATGGTCTTGGAAAAATATCCAGAAGCCGATATTGAACTAGTAGATTCTCGCAGTAACTGTATGCAAATGGGATTTGTAGCCATTGCAGCGGCTAAGGCTGCTAGGGAAGGGAAAACTATGGCTGAAGTTTTAAAAGTAGCCGAAAAGGTGATTGATAACAGCCGATTTATTTTCACACCTGAAACATTAGATTATCTTCAAAAAGGTGGTAGAATCGGAGGCGCTGCAGCTCTTCTAGGTAATATCCTTCAGCTTAAACCTATTTTAACTGTGAGCAAGGGTAAAACAGATGTACTGACCAAAGTACGTACCAAAAAGAAAGCAGTTGCTACTTTAGTGGAAATTTTTCTTGAAGATTTAGAAAATAGAGAGCTTGAAGATATTATTGTTCATCATATTAATTGTGAAGACGAAGGAACTGCTATAGCTAACTCATTAGCAGAGACACTGGGTAGACCTGTCGGTATTCAATCTATAGGCCCTGTTATTGGCTTGCATGTAGGTCCAGGAAGCATTGGACTTGCGTATCATACAAAAGAAAAAAATTAGGAGTAATGCATGGCATTACTCCTTTTCATATCTCAGTATACAAAATAATAGAATGCTATATTTTTAAATCAGCAATAATAGGGTAATGATCAGAAGGATACCTACCCGATTCATTATACTTGTAAATTTGTACATCCTTAATCTCAAATTCTTCTGAGACAAAAATATAATCAATATGCATACCCTTCTTTCGCCCTTTAAACATGCCCATAGTAGTCTCTTTATACATTTCTTTGTTGAAGTCCTGAACCGCAATAAAACGTTTATGACTATACTCACCCTTTGAAAATTGTTTGATTAACTTACTTTCAGGTGTTGCATTAAAGTCTCCCATTAAAACACAAGGTAAGTGTTCTTTGTCATGATGAGCTTCTATTGCAGCAATAATGGTTTTTAGCCCCTTTTCTCTAGCATGAGGCAATATACAATCAAGGTGGGTATTATAGACCCTCACCTTTTGATGGGTATCAAGTTCAATAACTGCGGTTGTACAAATACGCGGAAATAAAGAGTACCAAATAGAACTACCCGTTTTGTGCGGTGTTTTTGAAAGCCAAAAGGTTTCATTTTCTATGATTTTATGAGCATTATTTATAAGCAAATTATTTTGTTCATTAAATAATTTTTTAGTGCGTCCTTCGCCAATAGTGGTATAACCAGATGTATACTGAGCAATATCTTGATACATCTTAGGTGTTACTTCTTGTAGGCCTATGAAATCAAAGTGCTTAGATTCTAGCATATGCGCTACGATTTCAGAACGTTTAGACCATCTATTTCTTAGGTCTAGTATATTATCAGCACGTAAATTTAAAGTCATTATCTTCATCATACGTTCCTCGTTTACTGTTTGGGTATTAGTTGTTAAATAAACTCATTAAAGTGCATAAGCTTTTAGACAGTGAGAGACAAATAATTCGCCAATTTCTGAATACTCACCAAGACCTTTCATAATTACTTCTATTTCATATCCAGACTTTTCTAGTACAGATTTCCAAGAGTCCTCTTCATCTCCTGCCAAATCATTTCTAGCATGATCCCCAGCAACAATCATAAAAGGGCTAAGGTAGATTTTACGAATAGGTTTCTTACTTGTTTTTTTCAGTACAGCATGCAAGGGCGGAAATCCCTCTACTGTGCCTATATAGATAGTATCATAGTCTAAGTAATGGAAAGTATCTTCTAATTGGCTGTAAGCACCATTTGAATAGTGCTGTGAACCATGTCCCATCAAGATAACAGCTTCATCATCCTGTAATTGCGGTAAGTTTTCACCCAAAATTTTGACACATTTAGCATAATCCTCTTCATGTGTGAGTAAAGGCCTACCAACTTTTACTTCTTTGAATTTATATTTATATTTTTCCAAATCTGCCAACATATATTCATATTCAATGCCATTAATGACATGAAGCGATTGGCATAATATTTCCTCATATCCATCATGATATAGTTTTTCAAGCAACTCTAACGGGGTATCAACATAGAGCCCTTCAGTTTGGGCTAATTTGTTAATGACCATCTTCGAGGTGAAGGCCCTATAAAAATCATACTCTCCAAAAGTAGTAGCTAACCTTTGTTCTATCTGTTCTATAGCTGTTTGAGCTATTTTATAGGTTGTTCCAAAACTTACAACAACCAGTGCTTTTTTATTCATACCATTCTCCTTCTCTATTACTTTCATAATAATTTTATACACAAGTAGTAACATAATATGAGTTATATACTAGTATATAAAATTATATATAGGATCGAAAAAAATAGCACTACTTTTTTAAAAGTAATGCTATAGAAAAGATTATTTGCCTGAAGAACCTAAGGCACCAGTGCCTCTTTCAGATTCAAATCGTAATAAGTCTTCATAGGAGATTTCTTCTGTTTGTAATTTTGGTACTTGTACCATAATGCATTGGCTAATGCCTTTTTCATAAGGATATAGGATAGCACCCTCAAAAATAGCCTGATCTCCTGTATAAGTTTCTTTTAAAATAACAACTGGTACAGTATTGTGATTTGTAACGGGTACAAACCACTCTCCACGATAGCCTGAGTCTACCACTCCAGCTCTCTGGCCAATACCTTTGCTACCATTTGAACCACGCTCTTTTAAGATAGCTACATAATCAGCTGAAAAAGCTGAAGCAAGTCCAGTTGGAATCATCTTTGTTTCATGAGCTTTGATAACAATATAGTCTTCATCAAAACATGCATAAATATCAAATGCGCCATCTTCTACTCTTTTAGTTGGAATAACAGCATTTTGTTGCATTTTTGCAAAGTAAATTATTTGGTTATTCATACGTATTTAACTCTCCTAGTTTATCTTAAGATTAGTGTATAAAAAAGTCTTATGCAAGTTCTACCAAGTGAACTTCACCTTTATTTAATGACTGAGGGATATCAACAATACGCTGATTTGTACTCCCTCTAAATTTTAAAGTAATATCTTTTAATTCCTCTACAAAGGGACCTTCTACGAGCACATCACAAAGTTTAAGCAGTTCTAGTTTCTTCGTATCTGTTATAATTTCTTCAAATGTATAACCAGAATAAATCCAAATAGTATGAGTCGTCTCTGCCTTAATCCGTTGTAGTAGATGAAGTAGGTCATCATCGGTGGTTTGTTGCATAGGCTCACCGCCTAAGATAGTGACCCCATGGACATTAGGGTCTTTTGCATAGGTTAGAAATGTATCAGAAGCTTCTAAAGTCCATTGATTGCCATACTTGAAGTCCTGATAAGCTGTACTAAAACAACCTTTGCAGTTATGCGTACATCCTGATACAAAGAGTGTTACACGAATTCCTATGCCATTTGCAATATCAAACCTTCTCATTTGTGCATAATACACTTTATCGCCTTCTTTCTTTCAGCCATTATCTATAAATGAAGAACTCTACTTTTGATTTCTTGTGTTTTTCCTTTATTCCAGTAATTATCACCTAAATAACCACAAGTTCTTCTAATAACATTCATTTTACTTTGATCTTTATTATGACAAGCAGGACATTCCCACTCTAAATTATCATTTACAACGATTTCACCCTCGAAACCACATTCATGACAGCAATCTGACTTAGTATTGAACTCGGCATATTGAATATTGTGATAGATATAAGTAATCATTTGTCTAAGGGCTTCTAAGTTATGGTTCATATTTGGAATCTCGATATAAGAGATACAACCACCTGTTGAAATAGGCTGGAACTGACTTTCAAATTTAAGCTTTGTAAAAGCATCAATTTCTTCTCTTACATCCACATGATAACTGTTTGTGTAGTAACCTTTATCCGTTATATCTGTTATCTCACCAAATTTAGCTTTATCAATTTTTGCAAATCGATAACAAAGAGATTCGGCTGGACTACCATATAGGCCAAATCCAAGTCCTGTTCTTTCTTTCCATTCTTGTGTTGTCTGGCTGAGCTTATGCATTACTTCTAAAGCAAAGGCTTCTCCTTCTTTTTGTACATGAGATACGCCTATCATAAGCTTAGTTGCTTCATATAAACCAATATAACCGAGTGAAATTGTAGAATAGCTATCCATAAGGAGTGGATCAATCACTTCTCCTTGTTTTAGTCTTGCAATAGCACCATGTTGCCAATGAATAGGCGCTTCATCAGATAAAGTTCCTTTTAAGGCGTTATGTCTACACATTAAAGCTTCAAAACAAAGATCTAATCTATTTTCAAGTAACTCCCAAAACTTTTCATGGTCTCCATTTGCAACAATACCAATTTGAGGAAGGTTAAGACTTACAACGCCTTGGTTAAAGCGGCCCTCAAACTTATAGTTATCTTCTTCATCTTTCCAAGGAGATAAGAAGCTTCTGCACCCCATACAAGAGAACACATTTCCTTCGTATATTTTTTTCATTTCTTTAGCAGATATGTAATCTGGGTAAAGTCTTTTTGCACTACATCTAACAGCCATATCTGTTACATAATCGTACTTACCACCTTCTAAACAGTTATATTCGTGTAAAACATAGATAAGTTTAGGGAAGGCTGGTGTTGTATAAATACCTTTTTCATTTTTAATACCTTCAAGACGTTGTTTAAGAATTTCTTCTACAATTAAAGCAACTTCATCAATATATTCATCCTCTTCAGAGATATCTAAGAATAAGGTGACAAAAGGACTTTGTCCATTCGTTGTCATAAGCGTATTAATTTGATATTGGATAGTTTGCACACCAGAAGTTAACTCTTTTTTTGTAAGAAGTTCTACTGTTCTTAGTAACTGAGTTTCATCAGTTATAGAATCTTTTAGCATAAGGTAGTACTTATCTCTACTTCTTCTAAGATACTTACCTAAATGTCTTACATCAACAGATTGTCCACCATACTGGCTACTAGCTACTTGCGCAATGATTTGGGTCATAACAGTACAAGCAACTTGGAAGCTCTTTGGGCTTTCAATCATACGTTTGTTGATGACAGTACCATTATCTAGCATATCCTTTATGTTAATAAGGCAGCAATTGAATATAGATTGCATAAAATAATCCATATCATGGAAATGTAGAACGCCTTCATCATGAGCTTGAACAATACGAGCAGGTAGTTTTTTTCTTCTTGAAATATCCTTTGAAACTTCCCCAGCAATCAGATCTCTTTGTGTAGATGCCATCATAGCATTTTTGTTAGAGTTCTCGTTCATTACTTCTTCATTAGTTAAATCAATAAGCCCCAAAATACTATCATCTGTTGTATTTGTTTCTCTCTTGAAACCTTGGATAGCTCTATAGCCTTCATAAGATTTGGCAGTTAATTCATGGCCATTTTCAATAAGCTTAAGGTAAACATAAGTTTCTATTTGAAATATAGTAGGTATTGTATTTAGTGTAGAAAAAGTTGCCTTAATTTCATTAGATATTTTTCTAGCTATAGAATCATCTACTATGCCACTCCCATATTTCATTGCTTTCATAATGGCATTATATATTTTTGTCTCATCAAACTTAACAGCATTCCCATCTCTTTTAAGTACTTGCATTTTATCAATCCCTTTCTCAATCTCCTGAGTATCTTTTTCTATATTTTTATCTAAGTAGGTTATAAACATGTTTTTTTGTTAGTTGGTGTCTATTTATTGTTATATAATATTGATTATTAAGTACCTAAAGAAATATAACATTTTTTTAAATATTTGTCTAATATATAGATTAAGAAAAAATCCTATAAATTTCCAGTTATTCTCGTAGTGCTTTCGCCTTTTTCTTGTATAAGATTGTTCAATTTTTTATAATGGAACAGCCTTATACAACAGAAATTTTATTTTAACAGTTTTAAATTATTATTTATAGACTTGATTTTTTAAGAAGTGCCTCTAATTGTTTTGGCTCAAAGCTTAAAGGAATATCTAAAAATAATAAACAAAAATTATTTGTATGTTCTTATGATAATAAAGAAATTCAAAAAAAGAGGTGTAGAGTAATCGCTTATTACTCTACACCTCTTTAAACAGTTATTTACCAATTTAATTGAATACCTGTATCTGTTATTTTAATAGCACCTTGTTTCATAAGCCTACCAACTGCTCTTTTGAAGGATGCTTTACTCATGCTAAGTTCTATTTTGATTCTATCTGGTGTACTTGAATCATTAACAGGTAGCTTACCATCATTAGCCTTTAATTTAGCCATGATTTTTTGTGCATCATCTTCTATCTGATTAAAAGTTTGTTTTCTTAAACTTAATTCTAGCTTACCATCAGCTCTAACTGATTTAACTCTTACTTCTACAGCATCACCTGTTTTATATTGTCCAAGTAATTCTCTTACAGGGATTAAACCATGATATTGATTATCTACAGCTACAAAAGCACCATTATCTTCTGTTATGTTATAAATAATTCCCTTAGCTCTTTGGTTAACTTCGTAAGGGGCCTTGCATTGTAGAAGATCATAGATTTTCATCGTTGCACATATTCTATCACTCTTATCTATATAAATACCTACTAAACAAGTACTTCCTTTAGCAACGTCACCTACTTGCTCCCTAAAAGGTAGAAGTAAATCTTTTGCTAAGCCCCAATCTAAGAAAGCTCCAATCTTAGTTGTTTCTACTACTGTTAAGGAAGCTACCTTACCAATAGTTAATTTAGGCGTTTGAGTTGTAGCAATTAGTCTATCTTCTGAATCTCTATAAACAAAGACTTCAATGTCTGATCCAATTTCAATATCTTCTGGCACTTGTTTTCTAGGAAGTAAAATATCATCTTCATCTGGATCTTCTTTGGAGTTAAGGTATACCCCAAAATCGGATCTTCTTGTAACTTCTAATGTTTGTATTTTTCCTAATTCTATCATTTGAATTCTCCTTAATGCTATTTATACATAAATAACGTATTATCCTATATAGCATATCACAAACCTGTCTGAATGTCTTGCATATTGTCGCAATGCCTATAAATAGGTACTTTCATTATAAGATTTTTGATAAATACAATGCAAGGCTTAAATGTGTTATCTATCATTAAAATCTATGTTATGATAAGTGTATAAATAAGACTATAATCATTTAAACTTATACTTGACATTTCGATTGGATAGAGTTGATAATTATAAGTTGTACTTTTATGTTATAGTATGTCACGATTAATAACGATAAGGATGGTTAAAATGACCCTAGGAAAATCAATTTATAGCGATGAAATACAAAAAAGAAGAACTTTTGCGATTATTTCGCATCCTGATGCCGGAAAAACAACACTTACAGAAAAGTTTCTATTATATGGTGGGGCAATCCGCTCTGCTGGATCTGTTAAATCAAGAAGAACTCAAAAACATGCAGTATCTGACTGGATGGAGATAGAAAAACAAAGAGGTATCTCTGTTACATCAAGTGTACTTCAATTCAATTATGATGGCTTCTGTATCAATATTTTAGATACACCAGGGCATCAAGACTTTAGTGAAGATACTTATAGAACATTAGTTGCAGCAGATAGTGCTGTAATGGTTATTGACTCTTCAAAAGGGGTTGAGGCCCAAACTAAAAAGCTCTTTAAAGTATGTAAAATGCGTGGGATTCCTATCTTCACATTTATTAATAAAATGGATGCGCAAGGACGAGATCCTCTTGAGTTAATAGAAGACATTGAAAATGCTCTTGGTATTCGCGCATGTCCAATGGACTGGCCTATTGGCTGTGGAAAAGAATTTAAAGGCGTTTATAATCGTCAAAAAGAGCAAATTGAGCTTTTTGATGATGGTAATCACGGGCAATCTATTGCTAAAACCATTACATGTGATGTAACGGATGAAAAATTAAGTACTATACTTGGACCAGCACTTCATGAAAAATTGTTAGAAGATATAGAACTTCTAGATATGGCTGGTGATACTTATAATCTAGAGCAAATTTTAAATGGAGAACTTACTCCTGTATTCTTTGGTAGTGCGGTAACCAACTTCGGGGTAGAGCCTTTCTTAGAATCATTCTTAGATATTAGTACAGCTCCTCAACCAAGACAAAGTAATCTAGGTTCTGTGGAGCCAGAAGCACCTTACTTCTCAGGTTTTATCTTTAAGATACAAGCAAATATGAACCCGGCTCACCGTGATAGAATTGCCTTCCTTCGTATTTGTTCAGGGAAATTTGAAAAAGGTATGAGTGTTAACCACGTACAAAAAGGGAAAAAAGTGAAACTTGCACAGCCACAACAATTCTTAGCGCAAGATCGTGCGATTGTTGAAACGGCTTACCCAGGAGATATCATTGGTATTCATGATCCAGGTATCTTTAACATTGGAGATACTTTATGTGAAGATGATATTAAACTTCAATATGAAGGCATTCCGCAATTTGCTCCAGAGCATTTTATGAGAATTTCTACAACTAATGCACTTAAAAGAAAACAATTCCTAAAAGGTGTTCATCAGCTTGCTGAAGAAGGTTCAATCCAGGTATTCAAACGTCATTTTACAGGAACTGAAGAACTGATTGTAGGGGTAGTAGGTGTACTACAGTTTGAGGTACTAGAATATCGTTTAAATAATGAATATGGTGTTGAAGTTAAAACACAAATGCTTCCTTATCGTTACATTAGATGGATTGAGATGGAAAACTTTGATTATGCGACTTTCAAACTTACACCAGATACAATCTTAGCTGAGACTGAAGAAGGTACACCAGTACTACTTTGTCAATATGAATGGGGTATCAAACAAGTTCAAGAACGTAATGCTGGTTTAACTTTAAGAGAAACACATATTAGATCATAAAAAAACAAGGGCCGTCTGTAAAAGTAATTCATTACTTTACAGATGGCCCTTATTTGCAGATAAATAACTTAGACTACTCTATTAAATCTAGTATTCATTAATAAACGATTGAATATGAGCACTTCCTTTTATCAAGGTAGTCTCTTCACCTATGCTGTACATATGAAGCTTATGAAGCGCTCTAGTAATCATCACATAAAGGAGCTTGATTTCTAAAGGCGTTACATCTTTTTTACTGCCCACATCATAAATAAGAACAGCATCAAACTCTAAACCTTTGGCTAAGTAACCTGGCATGATAGTGATATTACCATTAAACATATCCTCATCTTCGCCAACCCATTCAATATCTAAGCCCTTTTCTTTTAATTGATGATACACACGTTGCCCTTCTTCTTTACTTGCCGTTAAAACGCAAATAGAGACCATACCTTGCCCTTTTAAGTTTTGGATGTCTTGAAGAATCTGATTGATACGGTGTATTTCATCTAAGCAATGCATGAGTTGTGGTTTAGTACCATGTCTTAGAACAGGCTCTGCCATAAGTGGTGTGAATTCAGTACATCTACTAATGACTTCATTAGCTAGAGCTATAATTTCAATAGTTGATCTATAACTAGTTGTCATCTCATAATAGTTATATTTTTTCGCGCCAAATACTCTTTCCATCATTCGTTGCCAATTGGTAATACCTTTATACGCATAAATACCTTGGGAAAGATCTCCTACTAAAGTAAAAGCATCATTTAAAGAAACTTCTCTTAGAACAGTGAGTTTCATTTCATCTAAATCTTGTGCCTCATCGACTACAATATGAGAGTATTTTTTATCTTCTTTAATGCCGTATAACTTCATTTGTATATATAAGAAGGGACCTAAATCTTCTGTCTCGATCTTATTTATATCGTAATTCATTTTTAATAAAGCAATAACTTTTGCAAGTTCCTCTTCTTCTATCTGTTTAGCTAATAATTTACTAAGGCCCTCTTCTTCTTCAAAAAGACCAAAATAAAGTTCTTTAGCAGTAGGAAGTTGTAAGTCTTTGACATAGTCTTTGACAAACAAAGGTATCCATTTTTTAATACCTTTTATCTTGATATCTCTTTCATTATAGAGGTTGATAATTTCCGGTCTTACCTCTTCGATATTTTCTACAGACTCTTTTAACTCGTTGATTTGTCGCTGATATTGCATTTCAATACAACTTTGTATAAAAGATTGCTTATCCTTAAGTCTTTTTTTCAGATATTCACCTAGCTGCTTAATACGCTCTTGTAAAGGTAAATGCTGATTACTAACTAAGAAAACTTCTTGAATTTCTTTGAAAGTAAAAAGTGTAGTATTTTCAAACTTAATACCCTGTCTATCAATGAGATTTCTTTCGATTTGAGTAAGCTTAAAATCGATAATACGCTTAAATAGCATAGAGCCTCGTAACTTAGCAGCAAGTGAAAGTGTTCGAGAGGAGGACTCTGACTCGGTGAGTAGGCTATTTAGTTTATCTGTTTCATCTGTAAGTGTAATAGATTTATCAAGTTTACTAAGTGCCCACTCTTCAAAGGTTATTTGAAAAACATTATCTACCCCTAAATCTGGGAGAATATCTTCAATATAGTTTAAGAAAAGTTTATTGGGCGCGACAACCATATATTTTGCTTCTTTGTCATGTTGTCTATTGTAGATAATATAAGCCATTCTATGTAGGGCGATCGTTGTTTTTCCGCTTCCAGCTACACCTTGAACAACTAAGGGGAGCAGCGGTTCGCTTCGGATGATTTTGTTTTGCTGATCTTGAATCGTTGCAACGATTTCAGTTAATCTACCACTTGTGGATTTGTTTAGACTATCTATTAAGAATCCTGAGTCTTTTGTAATACTATCTTTTAAGTTTTCTTGTAAGGATTTTTCATCGTGAATCTCTGACAAACTCCCATCATTTAAAACATAACGACGTTTTAAGTGCATTTTGCCCTCTACTATACCCGTAGGTGTACGGTAAGATACGTCTTCATCTAGCCCGCTATAATAGATATTTGACATAGGTGCACGCCAATCTAAAACCAGCATATCTCCTTTTACGCTATCATAAAGACCAAACTTTCCTATATAAATTGTTTCGATGTCATTACTACGTTTTTCCTCGAAATTAATTCTTCCAAAGTAAGGTGACAATTCAACTTTATCTAGTTTATCTATATCTTCAATAACCATTTGTTGCATTTGCATTTTAAGTAGAAGTCTTTCATCTAACGCACTAGAGACCTCTTTACGAAGAGATACAATTTCAGTATTTAACTGTTCATCTTCTTTGCGGAGTTTGCCACTTTGGCCTTTGACCCATTTAATGGTACTTTTTAACTGTTTAACTTCCTCTTTATAGGCACTATGTTTTTTGGCTTCCATATCATTCTCCTTATTCTTTCGTTTTCCCAATATTGTCTGTTTTTTATTATATCATGTTCGTCTTATTCATTCACTCATTCTTTCAAATTTTTACAAAAGATTATGTATTTTAATCAATAAAGACTTTTAATAATATAGCAAAATAAAAAGACGTAGTTTTAATACGTCTTTTTATTTTGCTATATTATTATTTATCATACTCATCTAAGAAACTGTATTCTTTTTCATCATCATGATAGGCAATGACGGTGCTAAGATTGACGTTATGCATACTTCTAAAGATATTCATATCTATGTTAGAATTGATTTGTCTAAATTTCTTAATAAGTACTTTCATTTCTTGACGCTTAGAACCGCCGCCGTTATCCCCTAGCATACAGTTTTCAGTGAAACGACAAGCGCACTGGATAAATTGTAAATCATTATGTCTTGACCAAGCGATAATATCGGCTTCTTTTACTAAATATAAAGGTCTAATAAGTTCCATACCTTCAAAATTAGAACTATGAAGTTTTGGCATCATCGTCTTAATCTCACCACTATAAAGCATACTCATAAGATTTGTTTCAATAACATCATCAAAATGGTGGCCTAAGGCTATTTTGTTACAGCCTAATGCTTGAGCATGCTTATAAAGATAGCCTCTTCTCATTTTGGCGCAGAGGTAGCAAGGGGACGCATCTACTTCTGCTACAATATCAAATATTTGCGTTTCAAATATTTGGATAGGAATGTTTAAATCTTTAGCATTATCTATAATAACTTGTCTATTGTATTCATTGTAGCCTGGATCCATCACTAAAAATACTATCTCAAAATTCTTTTTGCCGTATCTATAAAGTTCTTGCATACATTTAGCAAGTATCATAGAGTCTTTTCCACCAGAGATACACACAGCAATTTTATCTCCATCTTTAATTAATTCATACTCATGAATACCTTTAATGAATTTTGACCATATCTCTTTACGATATTTCTTAATAATACTTCTTTCGGCTTCTTTATGTTTTTCCATGGTTTCATCCTTATTTTATTAATTTTTTATAGCAGGCATCAAAACACTCTAGAAATTTAGTTATATCGTCTTCTGTAGTGAGATGACTTAAACTAATTCTAAGAGTTGATAAAGCTAGTTTTCTATCTTTAGTTAGAGCATATACAGGTCTTGAAGGGGTATTTAGTGTACAACAAGCAGACTTAGTCGCTACATAAATTTCATGTTTTTCTAATTCACTTTGAAGAGCTACAGCGTTCATCCCTTTTAGGCTAAGATTTAAAATAAAAGGCATAGACTTACTCGTACTATTTATTTTTACTGAGGAATAGCTACTTAAGTGCTCTCTTAACAGCTTATTTAGATGGCTTACATGCTTATATCTAGAGTCTCTATGGGCTAGGGCTAACTCAAGTGCTTTATCTATAGAAACAATTAAAGCAAGAGTTGGTGAACCACTTCTAAAGGCTGTCGTACTAACTCCTCCATGAATAAGGGGATCTAGTAATACTTTGTCTTTTTTAATTAAAATGCCGCATCCGTTAAGGCCATAAAATTTATGAGGTGCAAAAGTCACTAAATCTATAGTAGATAAAGTAGTTGAGATTTTCCCCACTGCTTGTGTTGCATCCACATGAAAGTGACAATGAGGATGAACTGACAAAAGGGTACCTATTTCCTCAATGGGCTGTACGATACCTAGTTCACTATCCACATAGCTAATAGAAACAAGGATAGTATCCTCTCTTAGTAACTCTTTTAGATGTTCTAAATCTACTAAACCATTAGCTAAGATATCAACGAAATCTATGTCATATCCTTGGGCTTGTAATACAGCTATAGGGCTAGTGACCGAGGAGTGTTCTAAATAAGTTGTAATAATATGCTTACCATATTTTTTATATTTACTTGCAATGCCTTTGATGGCTAAGTTGTTTGATTCACTTGCACCAGATGTATAAATAATTTCACTAGCATTTATATCTAATAACTTTGAAATCTTGGCAGTTGATAAGTCTAGACGTGCTTTGGCATCTTGTCCTAATTGATGAGATGAATTAGGATTAGCTAAATAAGCAGCTGAAATATCACAAAAAGTTCTCAAAACTTCTTCATCGACAGGTGTATTAGCAGCATAATCTAAATAAATCATCTTAGTACCTCTCTTACTTAAAGTATTAATCTATTATTTAATGATAGATATTAACGCGTTCTAAATTTTAATGATACGTTTCTTGATACAATTTGTCAATATAGGAATAGCTACCTTGAAGGCTAGTACCTATAGATTATTTTACTAGGTAAAGTGTTTAAGACATATAAATAAGGGCCAAGGCATGTAATATGCAGGAATT